>JBFKNO010000322.1:0-3140 GCA_041629275.1 Nitrospiraceae bacterium | reverse complement strand
CTCATCGATGGCATGGCGGCCTCGGTGCCGGCTCGCGCCCGAACCGTGGAAGCCGTTCAGAAGGAAGCCGTCGTGCAAGCCGCCATTGCCAAGGCCCGCGCGCTCTCGCCGGCCCCCGCGCGGCGGACCCTCGGGGCGAGCCAGAGATTCTTGGCCTTGCCCGGCGTCCGGACGCTGGTCTGTCGCTACGCGCGCCGACAAGTCGCGAAGCGCGTGCGAAACTTCTATCCGGCCCCCCTCCGCGCCATCGATGCCGTTGAGCGTGGTCTTGGTCTGGGTGTGCTGAGAGGGTCTCAGGAGATCGAAAAGCCCATCCTGCTCCAGCAATTGAGCGGCCCGATTTCCTCACACCTGGTCGGCTTGTACCTGACCGGCGAGACGCTCAAGCGAGCCGCAGGCAGCGCCGCCGTGGCCCCCGCGCGGGTCGGGGTCTTGGGGGCCGGATTGATGGGCTCACAGATCGCCGGTCAGCTGGCCGAGAAGGGAGCCACGGTCATTCTTCGAGATGTCTCCGCCCAGATCCTCGCGAAGGCGATGGGCAAGATTCACCAGGCGCAAGACGCGCAGTTGCGCAAGCGAGTGATCCGGCCCTCCGAGCTGCGCTATCGCATGATGCGCGTTGTCCCGACCCTCCGTCTCCAGGACCTGAGCGGAGCTCCCCTGATCGTGGAAGCGGTCTCGGAGAGATTGGACGTCAAGCGGGCCGTCCTCGCGGAGCTCGAGGCGGTGATCCGCCCCGATGCCATCTTTGCCACGAATACGTCCTCCTACACCTTGGCGGAGATCGCCCAGAACGCAGCCCATCGGGAACGCTGCGTGGGGCTGCATTTCTTCAATCCCGTGGCCAAGATGCAGCTGGTCGAGGTCGTTCGCGCGGCCTTCACGTCCGAAGCCGCGATCGCGCAGGCCCTGGGTCTGTCCAAGCGCCTCGGCAAGTTTCCGCTCGTCGTGCGCGATGGCCCCGGGTTCCTGGTGAACCGGATTTTGGTCCGATACCTGGCCGAGGCCGTGATCCTGGTGAGCGAGGGCGTCTCCATCAAAAGAATCGATGCCGTCGCCAAGTACTTCGGGATGGCGGTGGACAGCGGGCGCCCCATGGGGCCCTTGGAGCTCCTCGACCTGATCGGCCTTCCCGTCGCCCTGCACGTGCTGACCTCCATCGCCGTCCTCGGTCCCAGGATCGAGTCTCGCGAGGTGCTGCTCCAGAGGCTGCTTCCGCAGGGGAAGCCGCCCGTGACGTTCTGGAAGAAGGGGAAGGAAAATCCGCAGGCGGTCCACGCCGTCGCGAGCTATCGGCGCGCGTTCGGTCACGGGCAAGGCCCCGTGTCCGATGAGGTCATTCACCAACGGCTCTTTCTTCCGATGATCGACGAAGCGGCACGCTGTCTCCACGACAGGATCGTGGACCACCCCTGGCAGGTCGATTTCGGGCTGACCCATGGGATTGGGTTCCCCGCCTTCCGTGGCGGTCTCCTCACGTGGGCGAAACACACGATGACGCCCACGCAGGTTGCGGACGAGCTGGGAGCCCTGGCGGTCAAGTACGGGAAACGCTTCGAGCCCTGTGAGTCTCTCGTGAGAGGGAGGCTGTACTGACGTTCTCATGGTAAGCCGCGCCTTGCCGATCGGAGGATGACATGTCCGAGCGCCCCTGGTTGTTGCATTATCCGACGGGTGTTCCCTGCGAGGTGCCTCTGCGCTCCGACACGCTGACCACGGCCTTCGCTCGGAGCGCCCAGCGATTCTCCCGCCGAACCGCCCTTTATTTCTTTGGAAAGACTCTCTCCTACCAGGAGCTCAATGGCCTCATCGAGCGCTTTGCCTGCCGCCTGGCGGCGCTCGGTGTCTGCAAGGGGGACCGTGTGGCCCTGTGCCTCCCCAACCTCCCGCAGGCGGTCATCGCCTATTTCGGGATATTGAGGGCTGGCGGCATCGTCGTGGCCTGCAATCCGACCTATACCCCGCACGAGCTCTCCGTTCAGCTTCGCAACGCCGGGGCGCGAGCCGTTGTTGTCCTCGACACCCTCTACCACAAGATCCAGCCGCTCGATCTCGACCTCGTCATCGTCACCCGCGTGACCGACTACATGACCGCCATTGCGAAATTTTTCTACGAGCAGCGGAACCACAGGCCGGCGTCGACGATCCCGCTGAACAGTCGAACGCATCTGTTTCGCGATCTGGTTGAAGTGCCTTCGCCCATGAGCCCGGAGAGGCTGCCGGCCCTCACCCCGGAGGATGTCGCGCTGCTGCAGTACACGGGCGGCACGACGGGGGTGTCCAACGGGGCGGAGCTGCGCCACCGCAACCTGACCGCCAACGTCCACCAGGTCATGACCTGGTTTGCGCCTGCCCATGGAGAGGAGCGCTTCCTCGCGGCGCTTCCCCTCTTTCACGTGTTCGGCATGACGGTCACGCAGAACGTCTGCCTGTCAGTCGGCGGATGCATGGTGCTGGTGCCGGATCCCCGGGACGTGCGGATGCTGCTGCGATTGATCAGGCGGAAGAGACCATCGGTCATCACGCTGGTCCCCGCGCTCGTCGAGAAGCTCCTGAAGACCTGTCGTCCGGAGGACTTCGAGGACGCGCGGTTCTGTATCACGGGCGGCGCAGGCCTTCCCTATCGCCTGCTCAAGAAGTTTAGGGAACGGACCGGCCAGCTTCTGATCGAGGGGTACGGTCTGTCCGAAGCCTCCCCGGTCACGCACTGCAATATCCCGACTGGTCTCTCGGTGAAGCGCTCCATCGGATTGCCCATTCCAAGCACAGAGGCGAAAGTGGTCGATGAGAGCGGCGGCGAGGTGCCCGTGGGGGCGATCGGGGAGCTCTGGGTGCGCGGACCCCAGGTGATGGAGCGGTACTGGAACCATCCCGAAGAAACCGCCAAGGTCGTCAAGCCGGACGGATGGCTGGCCACCGGCGACATGGCTCGCATGGATGAGGACGGCTTCTTCTACATCGTCGATCGTAAGAAGGACATGATCCTCTCCGGATCCGGCTTGAATGTGTATCCCTCCGAGGTCGAACGCGTGTTGCTGCTCCACGCGGAGGTCCAGGACGCCGCGGTGATCGGGGTGCCGATCGCCGAAAGCACGGAGATGATCAAGGCGTTCGTGGTCCTTGATGGGAAGGCCGTCTCT
>JBFKNO010000321.1:0-3141 GCA_041629275.1 Nitrospiraceae bacterium | reverse complement strand
CGGCCCGACGGAGATCTTGCGTGGCGCGAGCAGCATTTGTACTTGAGGCAGCCGGGCTACGGAATCAGTTACGTCATCGGAAAGATCCAGATCGAGCAGCTGCTGGGCGAGCGAGCGAAGCAATTGGGTAACGACTTCAGTCTCCGGCGATTCATGGACGAGCTTGACGCGGCGGGCGTGATACCGGTCTCCCTGATCCGATGGGAGATGACCGGTAAGACGGAGTTGTTTGGAGGATAGCGGATGAAGGCCCTGGACTCACGGCGCACCGCGAAGTACAGAGGAGAGAAAACAGTCTCCTCCGCCGGCCCCTCCTCTTGGATGAGGGGAGAATCGAGATATATCCGTCCCCCCGCGTTGAGGGGAGTATCCAACGTCATCCGTCCCCCCTCCTTGAGGGGGGAACCGACCGTCATCCGTCCTCCCTCTCGGAGGGGGGACTACAGGGGGGAGCAGAGGATCTCCTCCCCCGGCCCCTCTTCAGGGTGGATGGGAAAATTCAAGGACATCCGTCCCCTCACCGCGAGGGGGATCTAACGCGGGAAGCCATGACCGGCAGGACCATCTTGCACTACCGCATCTCTGAACAGCTCGGCCAGGGCGGTATGGGCGTCGTTTACAAAGCGGAGGATACCAAGCTCGATCGGCTCGTCGCGCTGAAGTTCCTGCCGGCGCAATTCGGCGACGACATGGATGCCAAGCAGCGGTTCGTGCAAGAAGCCAAGGCGGCGTCGAGCCTGGACCACGCGAACATCTGCACGATCTACGACATCGGAGAATTCCAACCCGAAACGGGAGGAACGCAGATCTTCATTGTCATGGCCTTCTATGAGGGCCAGACGCTCAAATACCGACTCGAGAAAGGAAGACTCCCGATCGAGGAATGCCTGAGCTTCGCGTCCCAGCTGGCCGACGGACTCGAGCGCGCTCACGAGGCCGGGATTGTACACAGGGATATCAAGCCGGCCAACATCATGGTCACCGACCGTGGCGAGGTGAAGATCCTGGACTTCGGCGTGGCGAAGCTTGCGGGCGGACTCGACCTGACGAAGACCGGCTCGACGCTCGGGACGGCGGCATACATGAGCCCGGAGCAGGCACGAAGCGAATCCGTCGGTTACCGAACCGACATCTGGTCACTGGGCGTGATCCTGTACGAGATGCTGGCGGGGGAACGTCCATTCACGGGCACGTACGATGCTGCGACGGCATACGCCATCCTCAATGAAGAGCCGAAACCTCTCGAACAGATTCGGGAGGAGGTCCCGCCCGAGCTGGTCGGCATCGTTAGCGAACTTCTACGTAAGGACCCTGACGATCGCCCTCAATCCGCCGCTGCCGTGGCGACCCGGCTCAGAGCATTACAGGGAGCAACGGGAGTCGTCGCACCGGCGGCGTCCTTCACCTCGAAGGGCACGACGGCGGGCAAGCCCAACGACTTTGCCGGATGGCGCAAGAAGCTGTCTTGGGCGGCATCGGTTGTCGGTGTCCTAGTTCTCATCGGAATCGCGTTTTTGTGGATCCGCAACCGCGGCGACCGGGCCACCGATATATCCCATACCGAGGCGACCCCTTCGATCGCGGTCATCGCGTTCACGGACCTCAGCCCCGGCCGCGATAGTGAGTACATCGGTGACGGTATTGCCGAAGAGCTGATATATGGATTGGGCAAGATCGACGGGCTTCGCGTCGCCGCCCGCACTTCGTCGTTCTACTTTAAAGGCCGCAACGACGACATCGCATCGATTGCCGATCGCCTGAATGTTGAGCTCATCCTGGGAGGCAGTGTCCGACGCGATGGCGAAGCGCTCAGAATCACAGCCGAATTGATTAATGCAAACGACGGATTTCAGCTCTGGAGCGAGCGGTATGATCGGCGCATGGAAGACGTTCTGGCTGTACAAGAAGACATCACGCAGTCGATCGTCGGCGCGCTCAAGATTCGTCTATCCGGCACGGACTCAAAGGCAGTCGATCGCGGGACTTCCGATCCGGAGGCCTACAGATTGTATCTGCTCGGACGACAGCAATGGAATCTCCGGACGGACGCCGGTTTGTCGCGTTCGATCGAGTTGTTTCAGGAAGCTATTGAGCGCGACCCTGAATTTGCCAGAGCGTACGCAGGATTGGCGGACGCCTATGTTATCGCCGCGGACTGGGGGTACATACCGGCCGAGAAAGTCTACGATCAAGCCCTGGAGGCCGCCCGCCGCTCGGTCAGCCTCGATGAAGATCTGGCTGAAGGGCACGTCACTCTTGGCTGGTTGCTCGGCCTGTATGATCACAAGTGGGAAGAGGCCGAAGCGGCGTTTGAACGCGCCATCGATCTCCAGCCCGACTATGCAACGGCTCACCAGTGGTACGGAGAGATGCTTGCCGGACTCGGCCGGTTCGCTGAAGCCACATCGCATATGAAGCGGGCATTGGAGCTCGATCCGCTGTCCCCGATCATCAATGCAAATCAGGCGATGCCATACTTTTGCGCGCGGGATGTCGAGAAGGCGGCCGATGAAGCTCGCCGGGCGGCGGATCTGTTTCCCGATTTCAAATGGAACCAGGCTATTCTCGGTTACACATCGGTCGCAATGAATGAGTTGTCAGATTCCGAACGTCACTTCTCGCAATGTCTCCCCCTCGTCGATTGCGTTGCAGGCATCGGGCTTGTGCATGGTCTTATGGGGAAGGAGGCTGAGGCGCGTCAGATGCTTGCAGAGATGGAGCAGTTCGCCGGGAGCAGCTATTACCAGGTCGGCAAGGCGTGGATACACCTGGGTCTTGGCGAAAGGGACGACGCCATCCGGCTGTTTCGAGAAGGCGTCTCGCGGGGCAGTTCGATCTATTTGTGGCACAACAGTCCGCTATACGATTCATTGCGCGGTGATCCTCGGTTCGACGAACTGTTGAGAGAAATGCGACTGAGGAAATGATCGATCAGCACCCGCTCATCAAGTCGGAATCTGTTTGTCTTCGCTCCGCGAGGGTGGACAACAGGGGGGAGCAAGGATACTCCTCCACCGGCCCCTCCTCAGGGAGGAGGGGAGAAACGAAGTTCATCCGTCCCCCCGTGTTGAGGGGAGTATCCAACGTTATCTGTCCCCCCGTGTTGAGGGGAGTATCCAACGTCATCTGTCCCCCCTCTCG
>JBFKNO010000320.1:0-3150 GCA_041629275.1 Nitrospiraceae bacterium | reverse complement strand
GTGAAATGCAACAAGGCCGGAGATGCCATCACGGATCCCATCTTCATGGGCAAGCTGGAGGCGGAGATCAAGGGCAAGATCTGCAAGGCCTGCTGGAAAGAGTGGGAAGGCATGCGCGTCATGGTCATCAACGAGTACCAGGTCAACCTCGGCGAGGAGAGCGGCCGGGAGCTGGTCAAGAAGCACATGCGGTCGTTCCTCAACCTCGGCGACCAGGTCGACGCCTCCCTGGTGAACCAAAACTATAAGCCCACACAGTAGCGCCCTCTGCGCTGCGCGCGGCCGAGCCGATCTCGGTCGTGCGAGCACGTCACCCGCGAGCTGGTGTCGCCGGCCTCTTCCCCAGCGCCGCATGGCAGAGCCACGGACCTCCGCACCAGGTCAACCATCCCTCGCCCTCGCCGATCGTGTGGCCCTCGTCACCGGCGCCGGGCGCGGCATTGGCCGGGCGACGGCGGAGTGTTTCGCGCGGCAGGGCGCGAAGGTGGTGCTCTGCGCACGGACGGCCAGGGAGCTGCGCGAGGCCGTCGCCGCGATCACGGCCGCTGGGGGGGAAGCCGTCGCCCGCCGGGTCGACCTGGGCTCGGCGCGGGAGGCCAAGGCCCTCGTGCAGTTCACGCTGCGCCGCTATGGCGGCCTGGACCTCCTCATCAACAACGCGGGCATCCTGGGACCGCGCGTGCCGCTCAGCGACTACCCGGTGCGCGATTGGGACCGGGTGCTGAAGATCAACCTGAGCGGCACGTTCTACGTCACGCGCGAGACCGTCCGGGCCATGCTGGCCCGTCGCGGCGGAACCATCATCACGGTCTCCTCCTCGGTCGGTCGCAAGGGCCGTGGACAGTGGGGCGCCTATGCCGTGTCCAAGTTCGGCGCCGAGGGCTTGACCCAGGTGCTGGCCGACGAGGTCAGGGAGCGAGGGGTCTGCGCGGTGACCTTCAACCCCGGCGGCACGCGGACGCGCATGCGCGCCGAGGCCTACCCCGACGAGGATCCGCGTCGAGTCCGTGATCCGTCGGAGACGGCGGAGGCGCTGCTCCGCCTGGCGACCCGGGCGTCATCCGTCGTGAGTGGGCGGGCCTTCGACTTCGACACGCTCCCCTGAGCCTCCGCAAGCACGTTGGTTTCGTTGACATTCTGCGAAATTGAGTGGTAGATTACGCGGCCGATCCGCCCGTGCGCTCGGCCTGCTGCACGGCGCCCATCGAGCGGGGCCAGACGCACATGATCACGCAAATGAAAGTCAGGGGTCTGATGTTCGACCCCTATAACAATGCCTACATCGTGATCCTGCGCGATGAGGAAAACGCCGAAATGTTGCCGATCTGGGTCGGCAAGTCCGAGGCGAGCGCGATCAGCTTCGCGCTGGAGAATGTCGCCGCGCCCCGGCCCATGACTCATGACCTGATGAAATCCATCTTGGACGCCGTCGAGGCGAAGGTCATCAGCGTCGTGGTCACCGATCTCAACGACAATACGTATTTCGCGAAAGTGCATCTTTCCTATGAGGATTCGGAATACTCGGTCGACAGCCGGCCGAGCGACGCCATCGCGCTGGCGCTGCGGACCAACGCGCCCATCTTCGCGAGCGAGAACGTCCTGCGAAAGCAAACGTCCGAGGAGCTGGAGCAATGGCTGGAGAACCTCAAGCCGGAAGATTTTGGCCGCGATGAGACCTGACGCGCCACAGCCCGAGGCACACGACTAAGCCATGGACTCGAACGAGACGTCGACGCTGGTTCCGTTGAAGGTGCACGGGGTCCTGCCGGACCCCAACACCGAGACGCAAATCGTCATCCTCCGGGACGAGCGGAACTCTGAGATCCTGCCGATTTGGGTCGGCGCAGCGGAAGGGAATGCGATCGAGCTCGCGCTCAAAGGCGTGACCCCGCCCCGACCGATGACGCACGACCTCATTCGCAGCTTCACGGAGCACTTCAACACGACCATCACGCGCGTCATCGTCACGGACGTCAAGAACAGCACCTATTATGCGTCCATCTATCTGCAGGCGGGCGAGCTCGAGCGCACGGTCGATTCCAGGCCCAGCGATGCCATCGCGCTGGCGCTGCGCACCAGCAGCCCCATTTTCGTGACGCAGGACGTGTTGAAGCGTCGCGGCGGCGGCAGCCTCGAAGCGTGGCTCGAAAAATTCGAGGCCAAGGATTTCGGCAAACACCAAGTCTAGCTCGGCCTGAGCCGAGCCTCTGACCTTCAACGAAAGACGGACCATGCAGACGCACATCGAAACTCCGAGCAGCGTTCAACGAAAATGGCACGTGGTCGACGCCGACGGGAAGACCCTGGGGCGACTGGCCTCCCGCATCGCCATTCTTTTGCGGGGCAAGCACAAGCGCACCTTCACCCCCCACGTAGATTGTGGCGATCACGTGGTGGTCATCAATGCCGGGAAGGTTCGTCTGACCGGCAACAAGATGACGACCAAGGTCTATCATCGCCATACGGGATACCCGGGCGGCTTGAAGTCCGTGGCGGCCCGGCATCTGCACGAAAAGAACCCAACCGCGCTGGTGACGAAGGCCGTCAAGGGCATGCTGCCCAAGAATCGGTTGGGCAAGCAAATGGCCAGGAAATTGAGAGTCTACGCCGGGACGACCCATACACACCAGCCGCAGCGGCCCGAGCCGATTCAGCTTTAACGCTGCGGGTGATGTCAGTCTAAGAGGAGGATGGAAGGACGATGGCTGTGACAGCCGAATACGCGACCGGGAAGCGAAAAAATGCGATCGCCCGTGCCTGGCTCTCCCCCGGCAGCGGGGAGATCACGGTGAACTCAAGAACGTTCGAGCATTACTTTCCCACGTCCTGGCTGAGAACGAGCATTCAGTCTCCGCTGGAGGCAACCGGTGTGACGGGAAAGTACAACGTGAAAGCCACCGTGCGTGGAGGCGGCGTGATCGGCCAGGCCGGCGCGCTTCGTCATGCCATCGCACGGGCGCTGGTGTCGCTCGACCCGGCCTTGCGGGAGCCGCTCAAGAAGGACGGCTATCTCACCAGGGATGCCCGCGTCAAAGAGCGAAAGAAGTACGGCCAAAAAGGGGCGAGGAAGCGCTTCCAGTATTCGAAGCGATAAGCGCTGGGGGTTCTCACTTCACAAGAAAAGGAAGGCCCCAGGGCCTTCCTTTTTTT
>JBFKNO010000319.1:0-3198 GCA_041629275.1 Nitrospiraceae bacterium | reverse complement strand
TTTGTAGCTGCGCCATCTCATGGCGCCTCCTTGGGTTCGCTGCAGTCCAGGGGAGGAATTCGCGGCTCCGTGCTGTCCGCGCGCCAGCCGAGGCGTGGGGTGATAAATGGCAGGCCCATCGGCGCAGGCCCCCGCCTGGCCTGCTCAGCGCTCCGGTTCGACCGCACTAACCCTCTCACCTGGCTCCAGGCACACTGAACAGCTTTCTGAAGCAAGCGAAGCTGAAACGGAGCCAGTAACCATGCATCGTTTCCTCGTCGTCATTGAAAAGGCCGAGGGCAACTTCTCGGCTTACTGCCCTGACCTGCCGGGTTGCGCAGCCACCGGGGGCACTCGTGAGGAGGTCGAGCGCAACATGCAGGAAGCTATTGCAATGCATGTGAAGGGGCTTTCGGAAGACAACCTTCCTATCCCTGAGGGCCATTCATCTGCTGAATATATCGAGGTCAACTAAAGACCGTCCGTTTTTTTGGCCTGGCCCCCCCACCATCTCCCCCAGGTGTCGCCTGAGCGGGATCAACAAACCAATGCGACCGATTCCTCCCGGCTAGGTACCCCACACGTTTCATCAACGCACAAGTGCCTATGTCAGGTTAGCCAGTGTCCCGTCCCAGAGATTCGTTGAACCATGCTACCCGCTTTCGCCCCCTCACCCTAGCCCTCTCCCCCCCGGGGAGAGGGGAAGGAGACGGGGATCGAAGGATGATGAATGGCACGAATCTGCCGGACAGAACACTAGCGATATGCAGGCAAAACTTGCGTTGTTCGCCGTCTATACAGATAATGCGGGTGGATCCGTGCAGGCCGTCGGCCATCCTTGGAAGTTTCTACGTATCTTGAAGGCGCGGTACTCGTGGCGACGACGATGAAACAGGTGCTGTCCATCGCGGGATCGGATTCCGGCGGGGGGGCGGGCATCCAGGCCGATCTCAAGACCATGTCCGCGAACGGCGTGTACGGGATGTCGGTCATCACCTCGATCACGGCCCAGAACACGACGGGCGTGACCGCGGTCCACGATCTGCCGGTCTCCATCATCGAGCAGCAATTCGACGCGGTCTTCGATGACTTCGACATCGCGGCCGTGAAAACGGGGATGCTGTCGTCCCCCAAGATCGTGGAGGCCGTGGCCCGGAAGCTCCGGCAACGCAACGTCACCACGCTGGTGGTCGACCCCGTGATGGTCTCGAAGAGCGGAGCCGCGCTCCTTCAGCCGGAGGCTGTCGACAAGGTGAAAGCCTCCCTGATTCCCCTGGCCCTGGTCCTCACGCCGAACATTCCCGAGGCGGAACGCCTGTCGGGCCTCGAGATACGGACCCTGGCCGTGGCCCGACAGGCGGCCAAGGTCATCCACAAGCTCGGGTGCCGGTACGTGCTGATCAAGGGCGGCCACCTGCTCGTGGAAAAGGCTACAGACCTGCTGTACGACGGCCGATTCTTTAATATGTACAAGGGCGAGTTCATCGAGACCCCCCACACCCACGGGACCGGCTGCACCTACGCGTCGGCGATCGCGGCGCAACTCGCGCGGGGCAAGTCGGTGGCCGATGCCGTTCAGGCGGCCAAGACCTACGTGACGGAGGCGATCCGCCACGGCCTGGCCATTGGGCATGGGAAGGGACCGACGAACCATTTCTATTTCCTGGAGCCATCCTCCTAAGGGTCTATGAAACGATCCGATTTCCGCCCACCGCTGTTTTTCGTCACCGGCTTGGCCTGGCTCCTGCTCTCGTCGCTCCTGGGGATCGGCTTGCTGCTTGGGATGGTGCTCGGGACGCCCCTGCCCTCCTTCATCCGCTTGATCCACGTGCACGGGGCCCTCGCGGGCGGGGTGGCCCAGATGATCATGGGCGCCATGATCGCCTTTATCCCGCCTCTGCTCATGACGGGTCGGGACAAGGCCGAATCCCACCCGATTTTGTACGCGAGCATCAATGCAGGCACGATCGGCATCCTGCTGGGCTTCGCCATGCAGCACCGGACGGTGGTCGGGATCGCCGGCTTCCTGATCGTGTTCGCCTTCCTCTCGATCCTGGGAGACGCCTTCAAGCAGGTGCGGTCCAGCCTGAGCTCGCCGCCGCTCAACCTGTGGTTCTATGGCACCGCCCTCCTCGTGCTCCTCGCCGGCCTGGCGGTGGGCGAAGCCATGGCCCTGCGCCTGATCGAGCCCTCCGGCCTCGGGAAGGCACGCCTGGCGCACATCCACCTGAACCTGCTCGGCTTCGTCACCCTGGTGATCATCGGGACGATGCACAATCTCTTCCCGACGGTCGTCAACGCCCCGCTCCATAGTCCTCGCCTCGCGCGCGTGACCTTTTTCGTCATGCCGGCCGGGATCGCGATCTTGATCGCGGGGTTCCTCCTGACGAGCCTGTGGACACAGATCGTGGCGGGCGGCCTGCTGATCGCCGGGGCGGTCCTCTTCGCCTACAACATCACGCGGACCTGGATGGCGGCCGGGAAGCCCGGCGACGTCGCCTCCAACCATCTCATGGTGGGGACCATGTTCCTCGTGCTGTCCATCGCCGCCGGCACGCTGGTCAGCGTCAATTACCTGTGGGACCCGCCGAAAATGCCCTTCGGCACGCTCCACCTCGTGGCCTACACGCATCTGGCGCTGATCGGCTTCATTCTGCAGACGATCTTCGGAGCGTTGAGCCATCTCCTGCCTATCAGCCTGGCGGTACGCCGTGTGGAGAGCCACAACAAGCGCGGCCCCTATCTGAGCCGCTTGACCGCGATCATCTCGCGCTGGGGAGCCGCGCAGGTGATGACCTTGAGCCTCGGCACTCTGGGCATCGCCGTCCTCGCCTCGCTCGTCTGGCAGTACCCCCTTGGCTCCTTCGCGGTGAAGCTGGTGACCTGGGTGAGTCTCGGCCTGCTGGTGGCGAGCCTCGCGATCTTTTCCATCAAGGTGGGCGCTCTGCTCTCCGCCCGTCCCCCCGAATAGCCGGGATCACCGGGGCTGTATCCCGCTCCCTGCAGCTCCCCCTTAACCCCGCACCCTCCATACCCTCCGTGCAGCCGCGAGCCCGGCCCGAGCGAGTGGCAGGGGCCCCTCCCATCGCCGGCCCATGCCTCACCCCCTACTTTTGGTTGGGTTCACTTTGCAAGGCATTGATATTGCAGTCACTTCCGTCTGCTATACTCTCATGGAACACAAGGCCATACACATCTATGCCGAGACCGTAAAAACCC
>JBFKNO010000318.1:0-3227 GCA_041629275.1 Nitrospiraceae bacterium | reverse complement strand
CAGGGCGAGGCGGTAATGGGCTTCCGTGTGCTTGGGGTCGATTTGAAGGACGTTCTTGAACTCGATCACGGCTTCCTGGTACTGGCCGTTCTCGAAGTAGGTGTGGCCGCGCTCGAGATGCGTGGCCTTTTTGGACTCAGGCGACTGCGTACAGCCGAGGATCATGCAGGCACAGAGAAGAGCGATGGCAGTCTGCCAGCGGGAAGGTATAGACATGGGTGATGGCTCCAAACTATTCGGATATACGACGCCAGGTTGGGGGGTAGTATACCTTCCTGCCCTACGATTTGGTAGTGGACAGAAGTAGGGCCGGTCAAATGTAGGGGGAGGTACGTTCCTTACCCGCCACGACCCAGCTCACACCTGCAGGATTATTGCTTCCAACCTCTTTGTCTGCTCGCTTTCCGCTCCTTAGGAAGGGGGCACCTAGGCTTCTGTGTCATTGCGCGGGAGTCTCTTTCTCGCGTAGCCTGCCGCGAATTTGTTGGAGACGACACCGCCGCAAGGCGTTTGAAAAAACCAAGGGCAAGGGAAGGTGCGGAATGCCGAAGAGAGGTTTTGTGATCGCTCTGCTCGTGCTGGGTCTGTCGGTTAGTGCGTCGAGTCCGGCTAGGGCCTCGAACATCGTGCTGGAAGGCTGCGAGTTGGTCATCGGGGCGACCTGCCACCTGACGCCCGTGCAAGTCGCGGTGGATGCCTTGAACGGCTTGCCGACCCCCACGACGCCCCCTCGGGCGCCGCTGGCCAAGATCGGCCTGTCCGTCACCGCGCTGGCGGCGCAAGAGTTTGAATATCGCTACCAGATCCTCGACGTGCAATTTCATCCGCCTGCGGATACCTCCGCCCCGATTTTCGTGACGAACTTTCTCTTGAGCCTTTCCAGCCTGGACCCGGCGACGATTCTCGCGTCCGGCTCGATTCCGGACGGCGATCCGGGCACGCTCGCGCCGGACTCGGCCGCCTACGTCCCCCAGGACCTCAAGTACTCGGCCGTGTTTTTGAGCACCCCGATTTCCCCGTTTGCCGCCGGGTCCGACCTGCTCTTCATCCGGAGCAGCAAGAGCCCGGAGGAGCTGGCCCCCACGTGCGGCTTTACGTTCGATCAGCCCTGCGCGACCCTCGCCGGATCGATCAGCTTTACCACGATCGTGGCGGGCAGCTCGACGACGACGGGACCGGCGGGCGAGTTATCGGCGAGCCCCGCGACCCCGGCGCTGCCCATCGCCAATGCCGGGCCCGACCAGACCGTGGACGAGGGGGTGATCGTCACCCTGGACGGCACGGGGAGCAGCGCGACGAACGGCGGGACCCTCGAGTTCGAGTGGACGCAGATCGCTGGCCCGATCGTGAGCGTGGATGATGGGACGACGGCCGTGCCGAGCTTCATGGCGCCGTTCGTTGCGATGAACCAGACGTTGACATTCCAGCTCGTGGTCCGGGAGGGGACGAACGAGAGTGAGCCGGATACGGTGGACGTGACGGTCAAGCAGGTGAACAGTCCACCGGTGGCCGACGCGGGCGACGACGGCACGATCAAGGCGGGGGCCGTCGCCACGCTGGATGGGAGCAACAGCTTCGATCCGGATGGGGACGGGATCATCTTTGCGTGGACCCAGGTCGCCGGACCGCCGGCGACCTTGTCGGACAACGCCAGCGTGACGCCGACGTTTGTCGCGCCCCTTGGCGCTGGCGAGGTGCTCGTGTTCAAGCTGCAGGTGTCCGACGGGAACGAGGCGAGCATCCCCTCGGCCGGAACGGATTCCAGCTTCGACGACACGGTGGCGGTCGGGATCGTCTTGAACAGCGCGCCGGTTGCGGATGCGGGACCGGATCAGATGAAGGATGAAGGCACTGTGGTCACGCTCGACGGGACGGCCAGCAGCGATCCCGATGGCGGGGACCTCCTGTCATTCCAATGGACTCAAACCGGCGGGACGCCGGTCGTGCTCGCCGGCGATGGGACCTCGACGCCCACGTTCGACGCCCCATTCGTGCATATGGGCGGGGACACCTTGACATTCGAGCTCCAGGTCACGGACAACGATCCGGTCAACCCCTTGGCTTCCGTTGATACCGTGGACGTCACGGTGAGAAATTCCAACGATCCGCCGACGTGCGACCTTGCCGTCGCCGAGCCCGAGGAGCTCTGGCCGCCGAATCACAAGATGAATCAAGTCACCATCGCGGGCGTCATGGACGAGGATTCCGTGTACAGCACCATCACGCTCTGGGTGACGGGGATCACCCAGGACGAGCCGGTGAATGGGGCTGGCGACGGAGATACGAGTCCAGACGCGGTCGTGCAGCAGGCCGAGCCGAAGGACCACGTGTTCGTGCGCAGCGAGCGTGCGGGCAACGGAAATGGGAGGGTCTACGAGATCACCTTCACGGCGTCGGATGGCTTCGAGAGCTGCACGGGCTCCGTGCGAGTGAGCGTGCCGAAGAGTCGAAAGAGCGGCGCGGTGGACGACGGACAGCTGTACGATTCCACGCAGCCCTGATCCCATCCACTATCCCCTCTCCCCCGTCGGGGGAGAGGGGGCATGCTGCAGGGTCTTCAGGGCGTCTCGCATACTCCTTCGCAACGGCGGGCTGAGTGCTTCCTCCTCCAGGGCTTCCAGCAGGAACGGAACGGCCTTCTGAGAGCCCACCTTGCCGAGCGCGAGCACGGCATTGAGGCGCACGCCCTCGTCTTCGTCCTTCGCCAGCGCCATCTCCAGCAATGTGTCCTCCGCGCCTTTGGCCTGCATCCATCCCAGGGCGCTCGCCGCCCTGCTTCGCACTCTCGGTGAGCCATCCTCGAGCGCGGCGGAGATGACTGCAATGGCATCCTCGTTACCAATCTGACGCATGGCGTCGATGATCTGGAACCGGACAGGAACGGGTGCGTCCCGAATCAGGCGCGCGAGCGGGCCAACGGCTCGCCGGCTCTTCATCCTGCCCAGATCTTGCACGGCGCTCTCGACGATCAAATCATTCGGGCTCGATAACAAATCCAGAAAAGCCGACTCGCCGGGTTCCCCGTCGGACAGCTCGCCCGCCTCCGCGAGTCTGCGCATGTCAGCAATGAGCCGTCGTCCGTTCCCTCCCATCTCCTCCAGCCTCACTTTTCGAATCGTGACGTAAGCGGTATCGTCGTTGGACTTGTGGAGCAAGGACGGCGGGGCCTGCTTCAAAAACACCAGAACGTGCTCTCCAATCGAATAGCGTACGGCTTCGGAGGCGGT
>JBFKNO010000317.1:0-3250 GCA_041629275.1 Nitrospiraceae bacterium | reverse complement strand
GCAAGACGTGACAACACTCGGGTGATCTGGTCGAAGGCGCCGGAGGAATCTGGACAGGGCCAGCCACAGGATGGGGACAGGACGCGTCGGTTGCGTCCGTGCCCCACGACCCAGGACCCCGCGTTCCCAGTCCGGCCACTCGACGACCACAGGCTGCATTTGCTACACTCCAGAGCAATCGGAGAGCGCCCGTAGCTCAGTTGGATAGAGCGTTGGTCTCCGGAACCAAAGGTCGCAGGTTCGAATCCTGCCGGGCGTACCACGGCGCTTCGCCCTGAAGTGCCAACTCCCAAGGTTCCGAATCCCCAATTCGGATTTCGTGCTTCGAATTTCGTGCCACTCGCAGCGGGCTGCGTCGGGGCGCCGCCAGGGACCGACGCTGGGTCAGGTCCTTTAACCTGCTTTGACATGTCGCTTGACCTCGTCATCCAGCCGGCTTCCGAGGCGGTCGGTTGCCACGTCCAGGTCATAGTCCATTTGCAGCCCCAGCCAGAATTCGGGAGACCTGCTGAAGAACTTGGCCAGCCGCAGGGCCGTGTCCGCCGTGATTCGGCGCTTGCCAAGGACAATTTCATTGATGCGGCGCGGAGGAACTCCGATACCCTTGGCGAGTTGATTCTGACTCATCGCCAAGGGCTTCAGGAACTCCTCGTTCAGAATTTCTCCCGGATGAACCGGCGCCAGCCTGTCTGTCATCTCAATGTCTCCTAATGATAATCGGTGATCTCGACGTCATAGACGTCTCCGCGCTCCCAGCGGAAACAGACTCGCCACTGGTCGTTGACGCGGATGCTGTACTGCCCCTGCCGTTTGCCCTTGAGAGCCTCCAATCGATTCGCGGGAGGGACCCGCAGATCCTGGAGAGTCTGAGCGCGGTTCAGCATTCGGAGTTTCCGAAGGGCCACGCGATGGATGCTTGGCGGCAGCTTCCTGGGGCGCAACCTGTTGAAGAGTCGTTCGGTGTCCCGCGACTTGAATGTCCGGATCAGGCCTGCAGATTATACCGTGTAACGTTATGGGTCAAGCAGACCATCGCTTTCGAAGGCGCTCCGCTCATGTCGGTCATCCTGCGAGCGTTTTGACGACCAAAGGAGCGCCATCCCTACCACCACGAAGCTGGAAACATCGTTTGTTACATCTGCCGACTCGAGACCAAGGGGAAGGACGGAAAAGAGCGCAAGGAGTTTGCGGTCTGCTCGCCCAGCGGCACGTGGGGGCTGAACGCCGTGGAGCCGGTGCTGTTCGGAGCCCGCTACTCGGAGGCGAGGCAGCTTTTTGGAAATTGCCTTGCTTGGGTCCTGGTTCCTTCGCCCGAAGGCACGAGGTGTTTTGCTTCAACCACGAAATCCGAAATTCGAAGCTCTAAAGCCGAGCGTCCACTTTTGAATTTCGAATCTCGAGTTCTGTACCTCCCACCTGAAGGTTGGACCTGACTCGGTCCTGGCGGCAGCTTGCTGCCTGTCAGAACGGCTGTTATCTTCGGCCTAGAGACTATTCTGGGCTTGTTCGAGTGGAAAGGTCAGAGCATGGCCTCGGAAACACCGTCTTCATTCCCCTGGCGAGGTTCGGCTGCCGTCCTCTTGGCTCTCGGTTTGATCAGTTGCGGCCTGGGGATCGGCCGGATCGTGGGACAGAGCGGATCCATCTCTCGCTTATCGGACTTGGCCCGTCTGATCCTGTTGACTCTCTCCTTGGCCGCTTTCGTTTGTATTGCTGCCACGCTGATCCGGCTCGTCAGACGCGCTCGCCCGCGTCCGAGTCCGCTGGATCTCCGCGTTGCGTTCGCGCTTCTGACCTTCGGTTCCCTCGTCTTTCCCGCCATCGTTGCCCCCTTCTCCTATGTGTGTGGGTTGATTTGGTGGGGGTTTCTGGCCGCATTTTACTCGCTGTGGCTGGAAGCAGGCTCTCGCTGGTCCGGGAGGCTTGCTCTGCCGGGCGCATACCTCCTGGACCTCATCGTTTTCAACCTTGCCTTGGCCCTGGTGCTGCTGCAGGCTGGTCTTTTCGCGGCCGGCAAGCTCTTTCCCTCATCACTCCTGTCGGTGCCCGGCTCGGCCGACCGATTGCTGGAACGCTCTCGCTGCACGCCCGGCGATCTTCACTTCGGCTTTCCCTGCAACAGTCTAGGCTACTCCGATGATGAGCCGGAGGCCGTCGAAGGCATGCAGGTCACGGTCGTCGGCGACTCCTTCACATTCGGGATCGTGCCCCATGCCCAGAACTTCACGAGTGTGGCCGAAGTCATCTCGGGATACCGGATCGACAACTACGGGGTTCCGGGAGCTGGCCCCCCCGAATATCGCATCATCCTGCGCGAGGATGGTCTGTCCACCGATCCCGACATAGTAGTTGCAGCTGTTTTCATCGGGAACGACATCCAAGACAGCCATCTGAGACGCGCGCGTGATCGACACCCATGGTTCCGGTTCTGGCTCGACGCGGACCTGAATCCACTCTGGAGTCTGTCGACGCGCTTTCGACGAATCGCCGCGGAGCTTCAAGTGGGACGCCAATTGGCGACTCTCGGACGAGCCGGGGGAACAACCTCCGGAATCGAATCCGGGCAGCTCGCGATGGAATATCCGTGGACCATCGATTACCGCCTGGAAGAGCCCACCTATTCCTGGCCGACTTTTCTGGAGCTGGAGCGATTTCTGGCAAAGGCAATATGCGTCCCTCGAGCAACAGCTCCGTACTCATCATTCTTCGAGGATCTCGAAGCGCTTGTCGCGATGTCGGCCCCTCGGGCGTTTGCGGTCTTGCTGATCCCCGACAAGTTTCAGGTGGAAGATCCGCTCTGGAAGGCAATCGTTTCCGAGGCTCCGGAGCGGTTGGACCGTGACCTGCCGCAAAAGATCATCCGTCCCTGGTTGGACGCGCGGAGAATCCCTTTCGTCGATCTACTGCCCGTCTTTCGTGCACAGCCGATCGAGGACGACGGGCTCCGCCACCTCTATCATCTGCAGGATACCCATCTGAACGCGCGAGGCAATCGGATCGCCGGGGAGCTTTTGGCCTCATTGTTGGAGCAGGTGATAAAGACCAGGTTGACCAAGGTTCCACAGGAACGGCTGTCTTGATGATCTTACGGTGGTGTTTCCGTTTTGTTTCCACTCGAAATGACGGGACCTGCCAGAATCTGAGGGTGGTACTCGGTGGGCAACAAGGTGGGCAATAACGCCCGAACAACAGGAAACACCAGACAACAATAAAAACGTAGGTCGTTGAGCAGCAAAGGGGAGCCAATACG
>JBFKNO010000316.1:0-3266 GCA_041629275.1 Nitrospiraceae bacterium | reverse complement strand
CTCGACCTCAACCAGCTGATCCCCATCATCAATCATTGGTTTCATCTCATCTCCGCGGTCATCTGGATCGGCGGACTGGCCTTTCTCGTGTTGGCGGTGACACCGGCACTGCAGGCGGCGGTGCCCCGCGAGTATGTGAAGCCCCTCACGGACGCCTTTTACCGGAACTACAAAAAGATTGTCATCGTCCTTGTCGGGGTGATTTTGATCACCGGCGGGATCAACGTCCACTATGTGAATCAGTTCATGAAAGCCGACATCGGGCTCGGGATGTCCAGCAACGGGAAGTACCTCATCATCCTGTTCATCAAGCTGTCGCTCGTGCTGGGCGTCATGACCCTGTTCCTCTACACGGTCCTCTTTCACACCGAAGCCACGGGGGAGGAGACGACGGAAGAGAAGGAGGAGCACATCCGCGAGCCCATCCCCTACCAGCGCGCGGCGTTCTGGATGGGCATCTTCATCCTCCTCTGCGCCTCCGCGATGAAGCACCTCCATTGACAGGCTGACCGCTCAGAACAGCCTCACAAGCGTCCGGCAATCGCGCTCACCCCGTCAGGCGCCGCGAAACTGATGACGAGGATCCCTGGGATGCTGCACGCGCCAGCGGCCCCTAGCACCGAACTGCCCCACCTCCCATGCCAAGCTCACTATGCATCAAGGGCCCACGCGTTCAGCGGGTTCGCTTCAAGACTCGTGGGCCTGCTTTCCTCGGTCAACGGGAGTAACTTCGCGAACCGGATTCCGATCCCTCGGCGCTCTGCCATCGGCAGAGCGATCGCAATGTGGAAGGAACCTCGTAAGCGAACTTGCAAGAATTGCCAATCCGCTGCATCGTCATGATTCCTGTCCGAACATGACAGGCGCGCGGCCTCCTTGGGAGCAAAAGCGATCGCAAAGCTATTGAGCGGAATTGAGAGGCCCATCCCCCGCGCCTTGACGTAGGCTTCCTTCAACGTCCACAGCCGCAGAAACTGCAGCCGTCTCTCGTCTCCCCCTAACCCTTCCAAATAGGCCGCCTCGGAGGGCGCGAAGAACCGTTTCGCCACATCCGGGTGACAATTCCTTCGATCCAGGCTTTCGACGTCGACCCCGATCATTTGTGCAGACGCAACTGCGCAGACCGACAAGCCTTTGGTGTGAGAAAGGCTAAACACGACGGGACATGGAGCTGGTTCGGCGAGCGCGGGCTTCCCGTATTCGTTTCGAGTGAACACCAAACCGTAGGGCTTCACGGCGACGTATCGGGATAGCACGTCGCGGACCAACGCGCGGGTCAACAGGAACTGTCGCCGATCCCTCTCGAAATGGAACCGCGCGTATCGCTGGGCCTCGTCCGAGGAGAGGAGGCCGCGATACACCGACTCCAGGTCCAGCGCTTCATCGTCGTTGAGGAACGCGCACCAGAGATCGACCTGGTTGTCGGGAACGATCATAGCCATGCCGGCGCCAACTCCCCAAGCCGAATCAGTTGTGACACCTCAGGAATTTGTGCGGGTGACGTTCGGTTGCCCTCTCCCTCCTCTGGAGGGAGAGGGTAGCTTGTTCGTCCGTGCATCCACACGAGAACCGGAAGACCCAGACAATGCCAGCCACAAGGAAGCCACGTTCTCAAAAGTTATTCTTCTCCAGGTGATCGTCAAATAGCAATGAGCGGGAATCCACGCCCAGAGGGCTGCGGCGCGGTTGACACGGGCCGACAGTCCGCTCAGAATACCACCCCCCGAGGCGCCTTCGTCCAACCTGGTCTTAGGCCAGGGCGTGGCTTTCAGCGAGCACCGGCGTGGTAGACCTGCTATCCAAGAAACACACGATCCTGGAGAAGGGGTACATGGCGTATCCCCCCTTCGGCGTCGATCCACAGGGACGCCTGATCCGGGATGTCAGCGGTGTCACGGTCCGCGCGAACGTCGATTACCTGGATGACGTGGTCGAGCAACGCGACGGGTCTGGCGCGGGAGCCCGTGCGGTTGAGCAGCTGTGCGCGCTCCTGAACGAGCGGATCCGCGACCCCGCGCTGCACGTGACCCCGGCTTTTCTTCGGAACGTGTGGAACAGCTACTCCTATGAATTCGTCATGTATCTGGCCGAATTCTGCGAGATTCTTTCCGGAGACCCAACCTTCCAGCAGCACGTCGGCCGCCACAAGTTCATCTCCCCCCTCATTCAGATCCTGGCGCGACCCTTCACGCTGCCACAGATCTATCGCATGTTCCCGCACTTCGGGGAAAAGTTTGCGAAGGGGTCGATCACGTTCGGGGTCGGCGAGGTGACGGAGACCTCGGCCGTGCTGCGAATGCAATTCAGTGACCACGTGTACGATCAGTTCGGACCGTGGCGCAGGCGATGCGCCGAAAACATTTGCCAGTCGTCGAAGAGCGGCCTGGCTGCCGTCCCGGAGAAGGTCCACGGCATTCGAGCCGCCACGATCAAGGATCGCGCCTGCATCGCCGAAGGGGACGATCGCTGTGAATGGGAATTTACCTGGCACCCGCAAGCGACTGGGACCCGAGTCGGATTGATCGGAACGATAGCCGGTGGCAGCGTGGGATTTCTGGGGACGCTTCTCATGCCCGCGGGCATCAATGGGATGTTTCCCTGGATCGCGACCGGGGTGGGCGCCGCGTTGGGCGGACTGGGACTCGCCTTTCTGTCGCAGCATCGGCGAATGGCCGGCCGGGAGCGACTGATTCGGGAGCAGCTCGAGGCTGTGGAGGCGAGGCACGAGGAGCTTCGGGAGGCCTATCTCCAGCAAGAGCAGGTGACCGTGGAGCTCAGGAGACGGATCAATCAGCTCACGATCCTGCACCGGACGGGACTGGTGTTCAACGCGACGCTCGACCGTGAAGGCTTGATCCGGCAGGTGCTCCAGGCGCTCGTCCAAGATCTCCATTACGATCGGGCCATGATGTCCTTCTTCGATCGAGACCGCCAGGTTTCCTATAATTTGAGGCTCTATGGCGTGAGGGAGCATATCAGCAATTTCGCCCGGTCGATCGTGGTTCCCGTCAAGGACCCTGAAAGCGCGGAGGGCGTGGTGCTCCTGCAGGGACGACCGCTGTGCATCGGCGATGTGCGCGATGTCTGGGACCGTCTGCATCCCCTCCACCAGCAGTTGGCGTTCATGACCAAGGCCAAGTCGATCCTGTCCGTTCCGCTCAAGGTCAAAGACCGCGTCCTCGGGTCCCTGACGGTGGATCGCACCGACGAGCAGTCCCTCTCGGAGGAAGACCTCTCGCTGATGACGACGCTGGGCAACCAGGTGG
>JBFKNO010000315.1:0-3292 GCA_041629275.1 Nitrospiraceae bacterium | reverse complement strand
CGATCCACATCCTGTGGATCAACCTCGTGACCGACGGCCTGCCGGGGCTCGCCCTGGCCGTCGAACCGGAAGAGAAGGGAATCATGACGAGGCCACCGCGACCGCCGAACGAGAGCATCTTCGCCCGCGGCATGTGGCAGGGCATCGTCTGGGTGGGGCTGCTTATGGGGGCCGTCTCGATCTTTGCCCAGGCCTGGGCCTATTACCGGGGATCCGCCCACTGGCAAACGATCGTCTTCACGGTCCTGACGCTGTCCCAGATGGGCAACGTCGTCGCCGTTCGCTCGGAACGAGAGTCGCTGCTTGCGCGCGGGCTCTGGACGAATCCTTCGCTACTCGGCGCCGTCCTCCTCACCTTCGCCCTGCAAATGGCCACCATCTACGTTCCGGCACTCAACGCCATCTTCAAGACGCAGCCCCTCGACGCCGGTGAGCTCGCCTTCTGCCTCGGCCTCTCCTCCATCGTCTTCGTCGCCGTGGAAACCGAAAAGTGGCTCATCCGGCGCGGGTGGCTCACCTGGTCGTAACCGCGACTGAGGTCGGCCGGGTTCGCAGGGTCAATCGCGTCGCTCGGGTCCATTCACTTTTCACTCTTTTTCGCCTTCCGCTTCCCGCCTTCCGCCTCACGATTTCTTCTTGAAGACGACGACCGTATTGGCCAACTTATCGTGCCAGCCCTGCTTCCGCGAATCGAAGGCGGTCCATAGAAATCCCAGGCCGAGGGGGAGAAGGGAGACGAAATAGCCGAGGTACCGGATGATCCATTGCGTGGGAGCGGGGGCCTGCAGCGTCGTCGCATCGACGATCTTGGCCGAAATGAGCATCTTGCCGGGGGTCGCGAGCGCGTATTCCCAAAACAAGATGGTGATCAGCGCGGGCAAGACCCAGGTGGTGAGAAAATTCACGAGCCTGCTGCCGTGCCACTCACCTTCTATGTAGACGCGCTCCCAGCTCGAGTAGTACTCCCAACCGGACATCAGCGCGAAGACGGCAGCGACCACCAGCATCAGCAACCAGCTGTCCACGAGATAGGCAAGGACACGATACCAGAAGCCGACGTATTGTGGGGGCGGGGGCGGCGGCATGGACAGGCGCGCGCCGGACTCTGCTGGCTCCTGGTCGAACAGTGAGTCAGCCACCCGTCCCTCCAACTCCGGGCATCCCGCCAACCAGGAACAGGAGCATCATGGCGCGCACGACCAACTCCTGACGGGCTAGGAGCGGCTCGACCAGGTCGGGGACGAAGGCAAGAAGGGGAAAAAGCAGAATGGGGTGAAAGTTTCGATTTTTCATTCGTGCGGAACTCCTGACAATACGAGGGCTTCGACCGCGAAGCCTAGGGGCCCTGGCCTCGGATGTCAAGCGGGGCGCCTTGACAGCCCAGGATGAGCGGCATACGCTGACATTCTTCGATGGTTTCATCCCGCGCCAGCACAGGTAGGGCATGATCAGGCAGAGGGTCGAGCGCGAGATCAAGCTGACGGTCCCTCCTGATTTTCGTCTGCCCGATCTGCCGGGAGAGCGGATTCCTCCTCGCACGTTCACCTCTGTCTATTACGATACGCAGGATTTCCGGCTGGCGCGTGCCGGCGTGACACTGCGGCGGCGGGTCGAGCGGCGGAGGAACGTGTGGCAGCTCAAGCTCCAGCGCGGGTCTGCTCGTCTGGAGCTCGAATGTCGCGGGGGTCCCTCTGGGGCACCCGTGGAGCTCCGGAATCTCCTCTTTGCCCACATCCACGACGTGCCTCTCCTGCCCGTGGCCACCCTCCGCACCCGACGTACCGGAACCCGCGTGCGCGGGATCGAGGGGCCGATCGCCGACGTGACGCTCGACCGTGTGGCGGTCCTCCGAGACGGTCGCCCCGTCGGACACTTCGCGGAAGTCGAGATCGAGCAGACCGGCCGGGACCACCGGCCGCTCGCATTGCTGGCCGAGGCATTGAGGGAGGCCGGTGCCGGCGATCATGATCAGCGGCCCAATGTTTTCCGTGCCCTCGGCTTGGAGCCAGGCGGGGAGCGGGGCCCGGCGCCCGACGCCCCGAGCACGGATCATCTGCGGGCGGCCCTCGCCTGCCAGGTTGATGCCCTGCTCGCTCACGATCCCGGGACTCGCCTCGGCACGGACCCGGAGGACCTGCACAAGATGCGCGTGGCGACGCGACGCCTACGGGCTTACCTGCGGGCCGCGCGACCCATGCTGGAACGGGAATGGGCCGATGCGTTGCGCGCGGAATTGGGGTGGCTTGGCCGCGGGCTCGGACCGGCGCGGGACCTCGATGTGATGAGGCAGCACCTGCAGGATCAGGCGACCACGGTCGCGCACGGCGACCGGCGCGCGCTCGACCGTCTTCTCGCCGGAATCGACGCGCAGCGCGCCGCGGCCCGCGCGACGATGCTGGAGGGCCTCAACGGCGATCGCTATCTCAAGCTGCTCGAGCGGCTCCGAAAAGCCGCCCTCGCGCCCCGGGTCACCGATCCGACGGCATCTCTCGCGCACTTCGCAGCCAAAGAGTTCAAGAAGCTCCGGAGAGCCATGCGCGATTTCGATCCGGACATGGGCGATCAGGCCCTTCATCGTCTCAGAATTCTCGGGAAACGCGCGCGCTACGCGGCGGAGCTCGCCGAAGCCGGCGCCGGCAAGCCTGCCGGCCGGTTCATCAAGGCGGCGAAGGCCGTTCAGGATTGTCTGGGAGAGCATCAAGACGCGGTGGCGGCCGAAGCTCGGCTCCGGCAGCTGGTCGCCGGGACGCGAGGAGCCTCGACCGCGCTCGTCGCGGGGATCCTGATCGAACACCTGCATCGTCAACGACGACGAGCACGGCGCGAAACTCCCAAGGTCTGGAAGACCCTGGAGAAGCGGGGGCGCCAGGCCTGGTCAACGTTTCTCACACCGGACGTCCCCGTGCCAAACAGCCTCGCAGCATCCGGGGACCCCCATGAGGTTGGATGCGATCCGGAACCCACCGGCGAGGAGCGTCCCTGCACCTGATCCCGCCATGCCGGCGGGCACGAAGATCGCGGGTCGCCAAGGCGCGCCGTCAGGATTGACTCGTGCCGTTGCCTCGCCGACCGGCCATCTAGCCCGGATTATTCATGACCCGGGCTAGGATCTTGTCATTCATTGACTTGAATACAGGTCTGAGCTAAGTGATAGGTCAATTAATCTGATTTGCACGCCACCTTGCAGCACGCGAAGGCATCGGGTCACGCGGCGCTCTCTTGGTCTCGTGCAGAAGAGAAGAGATGGACGCCCGCAAGCATCTCCGTTTCACCGTGCGATTCCGGAGCTCCT
>JBFKNO010000314.1:0-3322 GCA_041629275.1 Nitrospiraceae bacterium | reverse complement strand
GCCGGACGACGTCAGGCCCAATATCGGCCCGGCGTTTCTGGTTTCCCTCCAGGGATACGAGCACGACGATCTGCTGCTCCAAAGCAGGCTCACGGAATGGAGCAAGGGGACGAATCTCGTCCTGTACGAGAATGGTCGTCCGCTCGGACCATCCAGCCATTCAGTCCGCACCGTCCGGGAGACCGGTCGTGGCGCCTATGCCCGCGTGGGACCGACACTCCTGTTCTCGTCGTCTGACAACACGGACGCGCGGGTGAATGGCCGCACGTACACGCTCACCTACCCGTTGTTTGTCACGCGATCCGTCGCGTGGAGCGTGACGGCATTAAACGCCATGCTCCTGCTCGTTTGGGGCTGGGGGATGGGGGAGGATGGCCGGCGCTCGTTGATCATGGCGGCCAGGTCGACGGTGTCGTCCGTCCGGAGCCATCGCGCCTTCGAGCCGGTTGTCCGTGGCGCCATGGTTGTCAGCTTCGCGGGCGCCATCGTGTTCGTCAACCGGGCTATCTGGATGACGAGCCAGATGCTGCCATGCTTGTTTCCGGACAGCGGTACCTATCTGAGAGGCGCTCCCATGCGCACAGTCGGGTACCCCCTTTTCTTGCAAGCCGCGCTGATGGCATCGGACGACTTTCGCTGGATCGTTCCCATCCAATTGAACGTGCTCCTCGGTTCGTTTGTGGTCATGGCGTGGGCGGTCGGATCCCTGTTAGAAAGCCGGCTGGTGATGCTCATCGTCGGCGTGTCTCTCTTCGTGACCATCCCGCTCCTGTTCAATGCCTCAAATGTCATCTCCGAAGCCCTGTTTACCGCCGCCATCTGTCTCCATGTGGCGGCCGTCTGCCGGCTCCTTCACACGAATTCACGTCTCGCGGGCCTGGTCGTCGGCCTGACGATAGGACTTGCGATCGTAATCCGCCCCGCAGGGTACTCGTTCCTTGTGTGCCTGCCGTTGCTGCTGTTTCTCGTGCGGGATCACTGGCGGCGTGTTACGGGTCTTGTGCTTGGCGGGCTTGGAATCGTCCTCCTGACCGCCACCATGGTGCAATATCAGCGCTTTGGGTTCGTCGGGACCCAGGCGATCGGCGGCTTATCGCTCGTCGGGCATGTTGCGCCGGTGATCACGGAGGATTTAGAGAACGACTATCCGGAACTGACGAGGAGAATTGCCCGCCGCCTGAGCCCGTACGTACAGGATTTGCAGGAACCGTCGCCGCCCCTTCAGCATTGGCGGAAGACGAAAGAGAGCTACAATGCTCTGCTCTGGGATCAGATCGTCCCGGAAATCAAAGCCTATCTTCAGGAGCGAGAGCCCGCCCTTGCCGGCGCAGAACGCGAGATCAGAAGTAATGAGCTCGCGATGGCCATCGCACGATCCGCCGTCCGCAGCCGGCCGGTCTGGTACACACGGCATTTCTTTGCGCACTACTATGGTTTGTGGGAAACTTTCGTGTTGGACAGGCCCGCCATGGAGGAATACTTTGTCCTGTGCCGGCATAGGTCCGTGACTTTACTGCGGGACGATCCGAACGAATATCTTCCTTTTCGCCTGGAGTCGTATCGATGGGAGGACCGAAACGATACCGTAAATCGGGACGAGGGTCCGGATGCATGGCTCGAAGGTGCATGGGGCTACGTGCCATATTTTACCCCCGTTGGCGTCCAAGTGGCCTTCGTGGTCACGGTCCTCGCCATGGTGAGTCTCATGGTAGGATGTTTCGGTTCACGCGCCGTAAAGATGCTTGCGTACCAGGCCGTGGCGATCCATGCCAGTCTTGTGCTCATCGCGTCCGTCCAAGCGGGGATTGATCGTTACACAGAGCCGCTCTTGCCGATCTTGATTGTTGAGCTGGTCGGCGGAGCGGTCCTGCTGACCCGTTGGGCGGGGACGGCGGTGTGCTCATCCGTTCTGCCACAACGACAAGCAAGTGATGGCCGAAACTTGGAGAACCGATAGGAAGTGGAGTGTGAGAGGTGATGGGACAAGCTAGCGGCGGACACCCCCTCCCCAGCCGTTATATCGGCCACGCGGCCATGCTCATGATGGTGCTTGGCCTGAGCCTGCCGGAATGGGGAGGTCCCTCCACGGCTCTTGCCGTGGACGCGGCCGAGCGGCTGATCGAAATCCAGGCGCTCTACCAGCAGGCGGCGGTCGAGTCCATGCATGCGAAGGAGAAGACCGACCCCCATCTCAAGTGGACGGCCAAACGGAAAGCCGAGCCCGAGGATGAGGAACGGGCGGCGCAGGCGTTGCAGACCATCCGGAAGACCGTCGAGCAGTACAAGGACTACCGGGTGGCGCTGAACAAGGGGTATCGCCCGTTCCAGCCGGGGGCGCCGCAGCCCTATTACCACTTTACGAAGAAGCTGAACCGCTTCAAGGCCCCCCTCGATTTCGATCTGTCCCAGCCCACGACCCTGCTCTATCGGAAAGCCGATGGCGATTTCGAACTGATCGGGGCGCTGTACACCATCTCGAAAGAGACCGGGGAGCGGGAGCTCAACCGGATGGTTCCGTTGAGTGTGGCCCAATGGCATGCGCACGTGAACGTCTGCATCCCGCCCAAGGGCACGACGGACTGGAGCAGGTTCGGCGTGAAGGGATCGATCGCCACCGAGGCGGAATGCACGAAAGCCGACGGCTGGTTTCTCCCCCAGTTGTTCGGCTGGATGCTGACCGTGTTTCCGTTCGAGGACTCGCCCGAGAAGATCTGGTCGCGTTAGAGGAGGCTGAAAAAAGCTTTTGACCGCGTTCTCGGTCGCCTGCCTCCCTGCGACGCACCGAAAAACGTGCGCCTCAGTCGTCAGGCTCCCTGCGGCCTTGTCTAAAGTCTTTTTTGAGCCTCCTCGGGAGCGCCTGCGCGAACAGATTCCTAAACGGAGATGCCCCAGATCTGCTTGGCCAGCAGTCCGATGCCGTAGGTGACGCTGACGGCGATCGTGATGATTACGAGGTTCAGCGCAATCCGCTTCGTGACGTCCATGCCGGACAGGAAGGCGAGGAGAGTGGAGACGAGCACCACGATGCCGCCGGCGGTTAGGAGCGAGATCAGCGCGGTCTTGGCGCCGAACAGGACCGGCAGGACCGGCACGAGCGCGCCGAGGAAGTAGCTGCAGCCCACTACCAAGGCGGACGCCAGCGGGTGCTCTTCCATCTGGGGGTCTGCCTTTTCCCCCAGGAACTGCTTCCGCATGGACTCCGTCGACCGGACTTCCTTCTCGGAACTGAGCGCGGCATAGGCCCCAGCGGCCATGGAAATGGACCCGGCCACGGCGGTCGTCGAGGCCGCGATCAGCACGGTCACCGCATCGCCGAAGGCAG
>JBFKNO010000313.1:0-3328 GCA_041629275.1 Nitrospiraceae bacterium | reverse complement strand
TTTCTCGATCCAGCGGTCCTGCCGGCCGGCACGCGCATCACCGTCGTCGGCGAGGTCACTGGCTCGGTTACTGGACCGCTCGACGAGTCGACTTATACGTATCCGACGTTGACCGTGAAGAAAATGACGATCTGGCCGTATATGCTGCCGGGCTATAAGTTTGTGCCCTACCCGTACCTCGGCGCCTATCGCGGCCCTTATGTTGGCCCGCCACCCGGCTTCGAAGAAAAAGCAATGAACAAGCGATGAGCTCGCAACGGAGAGCGATGAACGGCGGCCATGGATACCACGCATATATGGATACACTGTGGCCTCGGCGTTTCTCCCCTCCTTCGTAAGGAGGGGCTGGGGGAGGCAAACAAACGTCAGTGGAGCTGCGCGGTGTCAACCGGACGTGTCTCTCATGAAAAACTTTCGGCTTTGTTCGACTAAGGATGGCAACCATGCACATCATGCTGGCTCTTGATGATTCCCGCTACGCCGAGACGATCGTCCAATGGATGAAGGTGTTCCCTCCTCCCTTCGGAGCGCGACTGACCCTGGTTCATGTGCTCGAGCCCCTGGACCTGCCGGAGGAGCCGACCATGAAGTCGACGCTGAAGCGACGACAACATGCGGAGGCGGAGGAGTTTCTCGCGCGCGCCTCCCTGGCCCTGGACAAGCAGTACAGGGAGGTGCGCTACGTCATCATCGAAGGGTTCCCCGTGTATGAAATGCTGAAAGCCATCCGCGAGTACCGGCCCGACGTGGTCGTGAGCGGGACACGCGGTCTCCGTGGAGCGAAGGGATTGGCCCTGGGGAGCGTGTCGCAACGCCTCCTGCACTATTCGCCCTGCTCGGTGATGCTCGTTCCCTCCCGCGTGCGGCCCGATCGGCGATTCAAGGTGCTGCTCGCGACAGACGGCTCACGGAGCGCCAAGGAGGCGGCCAGGTTTCTGACCCTCCTGCCCGACCTGAAGGAGGCCATGATCCTGACAACGGTCAAGCCGGTCGAATCGCGCGACCTGATTGTCTTCGGCAACGCGATGACACGAGGCCCCCGCGCGCTCCGCGCCGAGGTATCGCGCGCCCGTCGCGCCTCGGCACAGAAGGCGCTCGAGGACACGTTGCGGGTCTTGCGTCTCTCGGGATTGACGGTCAAGAGCAGGATCGTCACAGGTCATCCCGCCGAAGCCATTCCACGGGAAGCCAAGAAGGAAAAGTGCTCGCTGCTCGTCATCGGCTCCCGAGGGCTCACCGGAACGATGGCGATGATGCTGGGCAGCGTCTCACTGGCCGTCGCACAGTCGGCGCCCTGCCCCGTGCTCGTCGTCAAACGACGGGTCTAGGGTAAAACCGTAAATAGGTAATTCGGTAACTGGGTAATTGGGTAAGGAGACAACAGGAGAGTCGGTCACGGAAGGTGCCTGAAGACAAAGGTACGGAATGAGTCATTCCTCCGTGCAATTACCTAATTACCCACTTACCCAATTACCCACCTCCGATACCTTTTTCGAGCGTATGGCACCTGGGCAAAAAGACACGCGCCCGACGTTTGAATATTCAGCTGGCGGTGTGGTGCTGCGCGAGGGCCAGGTGTTGATGATTGGAACACGCGATCTCAAGGGCCGCAAGGTCTGGGCATTTCCGAAGGTAAAGCTCAATCCCTCGGAGAAGAGCCCCGACGCCGCGGTACGAGAGGTGGAGGAAGAAACCGGTTACCGCTGTCGCATCGAATCCGAATTGCCGCGCTCCCAATATTGGTTTCGGCGCGAAGGCCGGCGAGTGAAGAAGACCGTGCGGTGGTTCCACATGGCAGTCGTCGAGCAGACCGGAGGCCCGGACGCCGAGGTGGAGGAGGTCGTCTGGCTTCCCGTCGCGGAGGCTCTGCCCCGGCTCACCTATCCCTCGGACCGCACGCTTCTTCGCAAGGCGGCCCGCATGGACGAGGAATCCGCTTCGTGCTGAACGGCGTATCGTGAAGCTCGCGATTCATAGGTTTCACGCATGGAACGTGACGCCCAAACAGGCCGTCCAGATCCAACAGCGTCTCAGGACCAAGGTGGTCGCGAGCGGGCGGGTCCGCCCGACCTGCGTGGCTGGAGCCGACCTGGCGTTCCTCCCGAAGACCGACAGGGTGATCGCCTGTGTCGTCCTGCTGGCCTACCCGCGCATGGAGATCCTGGACACCGTGGTGCGTGTCGATCGCACGTCATTTCCCTACGTGGCTGGCCTGTTGTCCTTTCGTGAGGCCCCTCCACTGTTGCGCGCATTTCGTCAGTTGCGCCAAGTCCCGGACCTGATCTTCACCGACGGACACGGGCTCTCGCATCCGCGGGCCGCTGGCATCGCCTGTCACATCGGAGTGTTGCTCGACATTCCCGTGATCGGATGCGCCAAATCGATTCTCTACGGCCGGTTCGAGGAGCCGGGAAAACAGTTCGGGGCCGTGTCCTACCTCTATGACAGGCGACAGGCCATTATCGGCGCCGCCGTCCGCACGCGTGCCGCCGTGCGGCCGGTGGTCGTTTCCGTCGGCCACCGCATCGGCCTTGCCAGGGCGATTCGCCTGACGCTGCGCTGCACCAAAGGCTTCCGCATCCCCGAGCCGACTCGACAGGCGCACATCCTGGCGGAGCGGGCGAAACGGGACATGAGGGTCAGGAGTGAGGGGTAAGGGGAGTCGACCTCCCGGTTGGGTGACATGGGTGTGGCGCCGCGACACGTATTGCTCACCGGGGTCCCGGGGGTCGGCAAGACGACCGTGATCCGGAGGCTGGCGCAAGCCCTGGAGCCCTGGAGCCCGGCTGGATTCTACACGGACGAAATTCGTGTGCAGGGGATCCGGAAAGGCTTCAGGTTGGTGTCACTGGACGGTCGGGACCTCCTCCTGGCCCATGTCGAGCACCCTGGTCCCGCACGGGTCGGTCGGTATGGCGTGGACGTGGCCGGCTTCAACCGACTGTTGAACGAGCTGGACTTGGCGCGCTCCCCCGCCACCATGATCGTGATCGATGAGATCGGCAAAATGGAGTGTCAGTTGCCGCGGTTCCGGGATCTCGTCGTCGAGTTGCTCGAGTCTTCCAAGGTAGTCCTGGCGACGATCGCCTTCAGAGGCGACAGATTCATCCAGCAGGTCAAGCAGCGCCCGGACGCGCGTCTGGTGACCGTGACGCTTCAGAATCGTGACGCGCTCGTGGAATCCTTGAGTGATGAGGTCCGATGCATCATGAAAGGGCATTCGTGAGCTGGAAGCTCCTCTATTGGGTCGGCGCCATCATACTTGTATTGCCGTTGGTGAACCTGCTGCTGGGCATTCACCCGCCCACGTTTCGAACTGACGACGACC
>JBFKNO010000312.1:0-3346 GCA_041629275.1 Nitrospiraceae bacterium | reverse complement strand
GGCGGTCGTGATGGCCCTCCTCTCCTTCAAGGAGCCCCTGCATCAGGCCGTCAAGCAAATCTCCGCCGACGACCTCTACGCGACCGCGAAGTTCGTCATTCTGGCATTGGTGCTTCTGCCTCTGCTTCCCAACCGCACACTGGGCCCCTTTGACGTCCTCAACCCGTTCAACATCGGGCTCATGGTGGCGCTGATCGCGGGCATCAGCTTCGTGGGGTACATCGCCTCCCGGTTCATGAGCGAAGGCAAGAGCCTGGCGGCGACCGGCGTGATCGGGGGCATGGTCTCCTCCACCGCCACGACCATCAGCCTCTCGACGCGCGCGCGCCACGCCGCCGGCAGCGCCACCCCCGTGGCGGCGGGAATCCTGGCCGCCTCGGGCACCATGTTCGTCCGCATGCTCATCGTCGTAGGGATCGTGGATGTGGCGCTCTTGCCGCCGCTGCTGGCTCCTTTGGGCGCGATGACGCTTGCGACCTACGTGATGGCGCTGTTGCTGTTCGCTCGCGCCCGGTCTCAATCCGCTCCCCTCGAGCCCGTGTCCCACCGCAATCCCTTTGAATTACGACTGGCGTTCCAATTCGGCGTGATTTATGCCATTGTGATCTTCGTGACCAAGGCCGCGCAGACGTTGTTCAGCGACACGGGGCTCTATGTCTCCAGCGTGCTCGCGGGCACAACCGACGTCGACGCGATCACGCTCTCGATGACCAGCTTTCACCGGGACGGGCTCCAGCCACGGACAGCCGTGATTGCGCTAACGCTCGCCGCGATGACGAATACCGCCGTGAAAGGCGGGCTGGCGGTGTGGTTCGGACGATGGGCACTCGCCAGACAGATCGCGCCCGGCCTGGGTGCCGCCCTGGTCACCGGCGCTGCCGTCCTGATCATCATTTGGTAGAATGGCGCGTCCCCATTTCCAACAGACCCGGAGCTGCTGATGCCCCACGCCTGGTTCTCGACGCTCAGCGTCGGCAAGGGCACGTGTTACGCGCTCTTTGCCTACGACATCGGATTGGCGATCGACCTGAACGAAGCCGATCGCCGAATCGCCGCCTACACGGAGCGCGGCGGCATCAAGCCGAAGCGCCGCGCGCCGAACTACTTCGATTTTCGCCCTGCGCCCCTGCGCGTGACCCAGGAGGCGGCTCCGCTCTCGTTTGGCTCCTACACCAGCAGTCCCAGCGTCGAGGTCATGCTCTACGATTTTGGGGCGCTGTCGGTGTCCTACCGCATTCCCATCGAGGGCCTGCTCGACAACCTGCTGGATCTGAGCGAGGGGCTCTACGAAAACGAGGCGCTGCTGCTCGACTCCCGCAACCGGGTCGAGCTCCTCCTGCAGGCGATACAAAAAGCCGTCGAGCGCCCTCACATTTCCCCGCACGTGGAGGACTACGTGATCTTCCAGGTCGAGTCGTCGGAGGGCGCGACAGGCCTCCAGATCCTTCAGAGCCACGAGCACGAGCTGGCGCAGATCCTGCGCTGCGAGCGGGGTCAGCTGTCGGACCAGGAAGTGAAAGACGCGGCGTCACACCGGATTTCATTCGGGCCTGAAGATCTCGCGATCATCGACTGGAACGCGGCGCTCCTGTTCGGATCGGGCATGGAGGACGTGAGGGCCGTCCTCGAGTTCGTGAACGTCGAGCTGCTGGAAATGCGGCACCTCGACAACCAATTGGACGCGGCGCTCGACCAGGCCTACGAGGCGTTGTCCAAGAAACTGTGGACGCGGCTGCGACTTCCGGGCACGTTCGAGACGGCATCGACCCGCATCGCACAGCTGCAGGTCGACAGCGCCATCTTGTTCGAGCGCGTGTCGAACACGCTGAAGCTGCTGGGAGACCAGTACCTCGCCCGTGTCTATCGTCTCGCCTCGCAGCGCTTTCACCTGGAGGCATGGGACGGCAGCATCATGCGCAAGCTGCAGACCCTCGACAGCATCTACGGAAAAATGAGGGACCGGGTTGCGACCCGGCGCCTGGAAGTGCTGGAATGGATCATCATCATCCTCATTGCCGTGTCGATCGTGATCGGCTTCGTCCCGGGGCTCTCGGGGCATTAGCTGACAGGAACCAGCCTGGCCGCCGGAATGACGGAGGGAATACCGTCTCTGTCATGCCTGCGTGATCCCTGCTTTCGCAGGGAGGCATCCGTCTTGGCGCGATCGGCCCGCCGACCGCGCCGCAAGGGGGCCTGGATTCCCGCGTTCGCGGGAATGACGGAGGAAAACTCACACTGACCCACAGGACTGATGGCAGTTAAACCTCTGTACATCCCGCCGGCGTCGCACGACCTTGCCGAATCCGGCACGATGATCTTGCGTGACGGCACGACCGCCGGCATCAGGCTCACCGTTCCCGACGATCGGGACCTCCTCCGAGCCTTTGTGGGCCAGCTGTCCACTGAATCCAAGCGACACCGGTTCTTTGCGGAGGGCAATCCGCCAGCCGATCTCATCGATACGTGGTGCTCGTCGTCAGACCCCCGTGCGCAGCTCACCTTGATCGTCACCCGTCTCCGCGAGGGGCACGAGCGGGTGATCGCCGCGGGCTCGTATTTCGCCCGTGATGAGACCACGGCTGAGGTCGCCATGGCCGTGGACGACGAGTTTCACGGCAAGGGCCTGGGCACATTGTTGCTCGAGCGGCTGGCGCTGCTGGCGATCCGACACGGCTTCACCCGTCTCTGTGCGATCACGCAGGCCGAGAACCTGCCCATGCGGGAGGTCTTTCGGGAGTCCGGCTTCGAGTGGGCCGAGACGGTCGAGGGCGGCAATATGGAAGTCGAGCTGTCCATCCTGCCGACCGAGCGCAGCGTGACCAGGGCCGAGGTGCGGGACCGCGTGGCCACCGCCTCCTCCCTGCGGCCGTTCTTCCAGCCCAGGTCCGTCGCGGTCGTCGGGGCCTCGAGGGAGCCCTCCAGCATCGGCTATCGCATCGTGGAAGCGCTGGTCATGAACCGGTTCCAGGGTCCGGTCTATCCCATCAACCCGAAGGCCTCGGTGGTGGGATGCATCCCCGCCTATCCCTCGGTCCGGGCGCTCCCGTCCCCGGTGGATCTGGCGGTCGTGGCTGTTCCACGGGACGCCGTGCTGGGCGTCGTCGACGAATGCGCGTTGCGCGGAGTCCGCGCGCTGGTCGTGATTACCTCCGGCTTCGCCGAGATCGGGGCCGAAGGGCGCGCCCTGCAGGACAGGCTGGTCGAGAAGGTGCGGGGCTACGGCATGCGTCTCGTCGGTCCGAACTGCATGGGACTGCTCAACACCGATCCGTCGGTGCAATTGAACGCCTCGTTCGCGCAGGCGTTTCCCCCACCCGGCCGCATCGCGATGCTGTCTCAGAGCGGC
>JBFKNO010000311.1:0-3350 GCA_041629275.1 Nitrospiraceae bacterium | reverse complement strand
TGGGACGCTGTCTGAAGGAGGACGACTTATAATCGAACGGATACCAGTGGAGGAGGGGGCCAGCCCAACCTGACCCCTTCCGGCTCCTCGGTGTGGAACACAGTCAGAAGCCTTTCACGTTCTGAGGAAAGTGTGTAGAATTACGTCATGCCTTCCGAAGACCCTAGTATCAAAGATCCTCCCATTCGTCGGAGGAGCGCCCTCAGCCAAAAACTTGCCCAATTGAAGCTGCAGGAGGCCCGGTCGATGTCTCCTGAGGAAAGGCTGATGATGGCCATTCACCTCTCCGACACCTGCCTCGAGCTGCAGCGCGCGTGTTTGCCGAAGCGCTGACCACCATTATCCGTCGTCTCGAGGGTGCGAAGGCCCAAGGGTCACTCGAGCACTATGCCTTGGTGGGGGGCTTCGCTGTCGCAGCCTGGGGAGTTCCACGCGCCACTCAGGACTTAGACTTTGCTTTAGTCCTCGGAGAGGCTGACCCAGCGGACGTCTCCCGGCAACTGGAAGCGGTGTTTCATCCTGGTGGGCCGGACGATCCATTACGCGGCGTGTTTCGCGCTCGGGTTTCCGTCGCCGACCAGGAAGTGCCGGTCCAATTGATCATCCTACCCGGGGCATGGACATCCATCATAGTCGACGGGATTGTGCCGCTTACTGTTTTCGGAAGCACTGTGCCCGTCGTATCCTGGAAGGCTCTAATTCTGCTCAAGCTCTACGCCGGCGGCCCTCAGGACCTCCTCGATGCACAAAAGATTCTCGCCGTTTGCCACCCGACCCCTAGCGACATAGAAGATTTGGTCCGCCTGGCCGGCCAGGTTCAGCTCGAAACGGCAGTGCGCAGTTTAACGGCTGGCTCGTGAACCTCGAGCGAACATAATGGAAAAGAATAGGAAAATAATGGGGACATTCCCAATTCTTTATACCCCCTGCCTGGATCGCGGCTGGTGAGGCGTATGAAGAATTAGGAATGTCCCCATTCTTTATACGAGATTACAGCTTGAGCGAGATGCGCCAGTGTTGATGATCTTTCTTGTCCCTCTGCCCGCCTTCCGTCAGGAATTCTTGCAGCCAGGCCTTTCGCTCCATGGCGACGGCGCGAGTCAGAGAGTGGCGCGTCGGCAACGTTCCCTCGATGTCGACGAGCACGTCGCTGTGACGGCGAGACGCGCGGGCGGCGTCATCTGAGCCCGAGCCGCCGTCCAGCCAGTCCTGCCCTGACCCGCCGGAGAGCTGGTCATCACCATCGCCCCCCTGGAGAACGTCCCCACCCCTGCCGCCGACGAGAAGGTCGTTTCCCTCCCCGCCACGCAGCTCATCACGGCCCGAGCCGCCGTCGAGCGCGTCATGCCCCGAACCACCGTCGAGCAGGTCCTTCCCATGCCCACCGAACAGTAGGTCATCGCCGTCTTGACCGAGCAGCGTGTCATCGCCCCGATCCCCTTCGAGCAGGTCAGCGCCGTCGCCGCCTTCCAGCCGATCGTCGCCGCGACCGCCACGGAGCCAGTCATTGTGCGCGCCCCCTCGTAAGGTGTCGTTGCCTCGGCCGCCGTCAAGGCGGTCCTCCCCACCGCCGCCATCGAGCAGGTCATCGCCCTTGCCGCCTGACAGGCGGTCGTTGCCGCCATCGCCGAACAGTCTGTCCCCGGCGTCGCCGCCCACCAATTTATCATTGCCCTCTCCCCCGTGCAGGTCGGTCGGGCCACCGCCCGCCCTCAAGGAGTCGTCCCCCGCCCCGCCATCGATCAGCGCCGGCTGCTCGATCTTCTTGTCGATCTTCGCCTTGTCCCGGCCGCCGCCAAGCAACACGACGATGCTGCCGACGTCCTCCGCGCCAAACGTCCGCTTGTGGCCATTGTCCGTCAGGAACTTCGCCTTCACCTCAATCAGGTCCCCGTGCCCGTGCCTCCCCCCGGCCTTGACGGAGACGTCGTCCTTGCCGGAAGTCCCAACGATCTGCAGGACGCCGTCGTGGAGCCCCGCGCCGGTGATCAGGGCCGTCGTGGATCCAATGGCGAGCCCTGTGTCGTCGTCCGCCAGGCTCACCGTGATCTCATAGATCCCACCGAATTGGTACGCGTGGGTCCCGGAGAAACTCCCGGCGCCGCTCCCCCGGTCCAGGTCCGCGACCTCGATCGTGCCATCGCCCCAGTCGATCCTGGCGGAGCGTAAGCAGGCGAAGGCCTTCCGGCTGCGGAAAGCCACCTTCAAAGGGAAAGGCCTCCACCCCAGTGCCGCTGGCCTTCCTGGGAGCAGATACGGAGCCTCATCTACGAAGGCCGCGGTGGCGGGTGTGCGGGATTGAGACGTCAAGAAACGACTCGCGACCCCTTTGTTTTCTTACATTCTTCGTCATGACATCGTCACTCAGACGGGAATGCCCTCACGGTTCGTCACCCGCCGGACCTTCACTCTCCCGGCCTTTTTCTCCGCTTGCGCCAGATCATAGGCCGCCTGCAGCCGCAACCACGTTTCCGCGCCACCCCCGAATGCCTTGTCCAACCGAATCGCCATCTCCGCTGAAATTCCCGCCCTTCCCATGACAATATTGTTCAGTGCCTGCCTCGTCACGCCGAGCGCCTTCGCCCCTTCAGCCACCGATAGCCCCAGCGGCTCCAGGCAGTCATGCCGCACGGACAGTCCAAAATGGGGAGGATTCTTCATACGCATCGCTTTTCTCCTAATGATAATCGATCAAATCAACACCGTAGGCGGTCCGATCTTCAGATCTGAAAATGATCCGCCTCAACATCGAGCTTCTCTTCGATGGTCCGACAACAGGTCGAGCTCCGGCCCGAGGGGGACGATTTGCGTGGGATTGATGTCGTCGTGGGTGACGTAGTAGTGGCGCTTGATGTGGTCGAGGTTCACCGTCTCCGCGACGCCATCATACTGATACAGATCCTTGAGGTAGCCGGAAAGGTTGGGATAATCGATGATCCGCCGGAGGTTGCACTTGAAGTGGCCGTGGTAGACGGCGTCGAAGCGGATGAGGGTGACGAAGAGGCGCCAATCGGTTTCGACCGGCTGGGTGCCGAACAGGTACCGCTGATCCGCCAGGCGCTCGTCGAGCCGGTCGAGGGCGTCGAAAAGGCGGCGCACGGCCTTCTCGTAGGCGGGCTGGGCCGTGGCGAAGCCCGCGCGATAGACGCCGTCGTTGACGTTCTCGTAGATGAAGGCGTTCAGCTCGTCGATCTCGTCGCGCAGGCTGGCAGGACAAAAGTCCGTCCTGCTCGACGTGAACGCGCCGAACTCGCCGTTGAACATGCGCATGAGGTCGTCATCCGAGTTGCTCACGATGCGCTTCGCCTCTTTGTCCCACAAGACGGGGACCGTGACGCGGCCGTCGTAGC
>JBFKNO010000310.1:0-3354 GCA_041629275.1 Nitrospiraceae bacterium | reverse complement strand
GCCATGCCATCGATGAGCCCCATCTTCAGGGCCTGCCGCGGATAGATCGTCCTTCCCGTCGTGATCATTCCCAAGGCCGCGGGCAGACCGATGAGACGCGGGAGCCGCTGGGTCCCGCCGAAGCCGGGGATGATGCCGAGTCTCACTTCGGGGAGCGCAAAGCAGGTCTTCGAATCGGTGCTCGCGAGGCGCGCGTGGCAGGCGAGGGCCAGCTCCAGCCCTCCGCCGACACAGGCTCCGTCCACGGCGGCCACGAAGGGCTTTGTGGAGGACGCCATGTCGTCGAAGAGCGCGTGAACCGTCGTGACGAGCTGCCCGATCTCGTCGTAAGCCCGACGGTTCTGCGCGTCATGGATGAGCTCCAGGTTGGCCCCGGCGCAGAAGGCCTGCTCCTTCAAGCTCACGAGCACCGCGCCCGTGATCTCGCTTGTCTCCCGGACCTGCCGCACGACCTCCTGCCAGCCGGCGATGCTCTCCGCATCCAGCACGTTGACCGACTTTCCGCAATAGTCGAAGCCGGCCAGGAGGATGCCGCCGTCGAGCACGACGGTTTTGAAATGCCGGCGTTCCGCGCCGGTCTCCGTTGAAGAAGTCTGATCGTGGTAATCGGTCATCGTCTCTCCAGGACCATCGCGACACCCTGCCCGCCCCCGACGCAGCCGCTGATCAGGGCCCGTTCGCTGTCGCGTCGCTTCAGCTCGAACAGGGAAGTCAGGGCCAACCGCAGACCCGACACGCCCACCGGATGCCCAAGCGCGATGGCACCACCATGGGGGTTGAGGTCCCCCGGAGGAATCTCACCGAGGCGGCCGGACAGGCCATACCGGCCAAATTTGTGTTCCATCAGCGAGGAGGAGTCCAGGATGCGGAGAATTCCGAGCACGACGGCGGCGAAGGCCTCATTGATCTCGATCACCGAGAAATCTTTGAGTGCGAGGCGGGCCTTCGAAAGGACCTGCTTGATGGCTCCGACCGGCGCGAGGCCCATGCAGGCAGGCTCATATCCGAAATCGGCGTAGTCCCCGATGTAGCCCAGAATGGGCAACCCGAGCGATTTGGCCTTGCTCTCCTCCATGAGGAGCACGGCGGCGCCGGCATCCGTCACCTGCGACGAATTTCCGGCCGTCACGGAGCCGTGATGCCGATCGAAGACCGGCTTCAGATCTCGGAATGTCTCCTGGCTCGCGTCCTCACGAAAGCCGTTGTCACGCTCAACGGCCAGGCTTCGCTCGGGCACGTACATGGGTACCACTTCGTCCGTAAACAGCCCGTTGCTCCATGCCTCTGCCGCGTTCCTGTGCGACCGGACGGCGAAGGCATCCTGCTCCTCGCGTGTGAGACCGAAGGCAGGATCCTTGGCGACATTTTCCGCCGTTGACCCCATGATGAGGTCGCACATGGGATCCGTCAGACCCATCACGAGACCAATCCGTGGCGGGTATTTCTTCATATTAAGGAGCTTGGGAAGGAGGGCGAGGAAGCCGCGGGCGCGGTCTCGGACAGTCTTGGCTTTGCCGAACCGCAGAAGGAGTTCAGCCGCGGCGTGGTGGTAGGCGATCGGGATCCGGCTCATCGCCTCCATGCCGATGACGAGCGCCGTATCCGCGTCGCCGCTCCGGATACGCAGGCTCGCGTAGTAAAGCGCCGTGACGCCCGAGCCGCAATTCTTTCCCGCCACCGTATCCGCGGGAATCGCCTCGGGAAGCCCGCCGGTGACCGCGGCCACTCGTGTGGGGTTGACCGCGTGCGTGGGCGTCGCCACGTTGCTTCCCAGGACGCAATCGATCGTCTCGAGTGGGAGGTTCCACCGATGGCAGCGTGCGGCCATCTCACGGACGACCCAGGAACCGAGCACCTCCGCGTCGGTCTCGCGAAAGTCCGTTCCTTCTTTGCACAGCGGGGTGCGAAACCCGTCGACAATGACAACATGACGCATGTCGCCCTCCCTTGCTGCCCCGTGACCTACATCCTACCACGCCACAGACGGTCCGCCAGCTAGGCGGGGGCCCAGGTTCCCCCTACAATGGAGTGGGGGTCGCCCGAAGTCTTGCCGCAGTCCGCACCATTTTTTGACCTGTCTGGCCGAAGATGGTGGGCCCCTGCCGCAAGTCGCGGACAGGTGGTAGCATGATACCAACGGGCAAATTGACAGCTCAGGTCTTAGCTGTAAGGATGGAATCCAGTGCCTCACAAACCCAGCGCAGCAAACGGGGCGCCCATGGGCCAACAGGGCATATTTGAGGGGTCCGTCGCGATCGCCGAGACCGCACGCGACAAGGCGTCCTACTCCGGCTTCCTCGCCGGCCTCTTCGAGGCCGACGTCAGGTGGGATCTCCTCACCTCCACCCCCCTTCCCGAGATAAGTCCCGCAGCCCTGGACTTCCTTGCGAGATTCAAGGCGGCCATCACCCCCCTCGATCCAGACCGTGTCGACAGCGAAGGTGAGCTGCCCGAGACCCTCCTGAACAGGCTCGCCGAGCTCGGTGCGCTCGGGATGAAGATCCCGAAGGAATTCGGGGGCAAAGCGCTCACCCAATACGAGTACCAACAGGTCGCCACCCTCTGCGGAAGCTTCGACGCCTCGCTCACCGTCTTTCTCTCGGCGGCTCAATCGATCGGGGTGCCCGAGCCATTGCGCCTCTTCGGCACGGAGGAGCAGAAGGCCAAATACCTCCCCCGGCTCGCACGAGGCGAGATCTCGGGGTTCGCGCTGACCGAGAAATCCGTCGGATGCGATATCGCCAAGGTGGAAACCTATGCCCTGCGCGTGAAGGAGAACGGGCGGACGGTCGCCTATCGACTCACGGGGGAGAAATTCTTCATCACGAATTCCGCCAAGTCCGACGGCGAATTTCTGTCCTCCATGCTCGTCGTCATCGCGAGGATCGTCGACCACCCGAGGGAGCTGACGGATCCCCGGGCCCCAAGGAAATACGGCGCCTTCATCGTCGAGCCCCGCCAGCCGGGCTGCTCGATCATGCGACTGCGCTTCGAGGGGGTGCGGGGCATCTACAACGGGGCACCGACCTTCGACAACGTCCATGTGCCGGTCGACAATCGTTTGGGCAGTGAAGAGGATGGGCTGCGCATCGCGCTTGCCACGCTGACGGTCGGTCGCCTCACCCTCCCGGCGGCCTGTCTGGGCGGATTGAAGCAGTGCCTGTCCCTCATGCGCTGGTGGGCGGGCACGCGGGTCCAATGGAACAAGCCGATCGGCGAGCACACGCTGGTCGGACAGAAGCTCTGCCGCGCGGCAGCCTATTCCCTGGCGCTCGAGGCGATGATGGCCCTCTGCGGGGCCTGGGCGAACAAGAAGGCCGACTTACGGCTGGAGTCGGCGGCGGCGAAGATCGT
>JBFKNO010000309.1:0-3364 GCA_041629275.1 Nitrospiraceae bacterium | reverse complement strand
TTAGGCGCGCCGCCAGCGTTCGTTCTGAGCCAGGATCAAACTCTCATCAAAGGTGTTCTAGGAATTGGATCCAAGGGCCGCCACTTCAATACACCTTACATCTCTAATCGTGGCTGTCGATATTCAGTTTTCAAAGAACAAGCTGCACGCGGACTGGTAAGAATAGTACAAGCCCTGACCGAAGTCAAGATCCCCAGGGCCGAAAAATTCGCTCGGCACCTTGCGGTTTCAACTGTGAGGGTTGGTCCGTTCGGGGCAATGACTCTTGCGAGCATCGGTACCTTACCAGGTGCGCCGGAAATGATCAAGAGCCCGGCCGTCGGGCCCATTTGCCCTCGAAACAGCCCGCTCGGATGGCCAACCAGTGCCGCTTAGAGCCATGTGGTACCCTCGATCACCTACATAAAAATAGCGAGAAGATGAGAGGCGCATCAGCAAGGGCTCAGCCGGCGCCGCCTTTTGCAGTCAACTTGAAGAGACAGGCCGCAGTGGCTGATAATAGCAAAAGAACCGGCGACCACCGTCCACGGACGAGCCTATAAAGGGAGCTCCCCCATGCACCTCACACGTCGCAGTCTCTTGAAGCTGGCGGGCTTCGGCACCCTTGCCGGTTTGACCGGCGGGTGTGACTTCGGCCAGATGTTTGCCATCCCCCCTCGCGAGACCCTGTACTTCACGCCGAACGACAAGTTTTACGTCGTGAACTACAGCAAGTCTCCCTTCAACTTGACGCGGGAGCTCGATCAGGACCAGTGGCAGATGCGCGTCACCGGCGAGGTCACGCACAAGACGGCGCTGGGCTGGCGGGACGTGCTGAATCGCAAGTCCTTCGATCAGATCGTCACGCTCGAATGCATCGACACCCTGCCCGGCGGCGACAGCCTCGGCAACGCGACCTGGCGGGGCATCTCGCTCAAGGAGCTGCTCAAGGACGTGGGGGCCGATGAAGAGACCGCGCGCGACGTCATCTTCCGCGCGGCGGACGGCTACGACGACAGCATCCCCTTCGAGCGGGCCATGCAGGACGACGTCATGCTCGCCTACCTGATGAACGGAGAAAAGCTGCCCAAGGAGCACGGCTTTCCACTCCGGCTCATCGTGCCGGGCCTCTACGGCATCAAGAATGTGAAGTGGATCATCGAGATGGAAGTCTACAACGGGGACTATAAAGGATACTGGCAGCGCCGCGGCTGGACGGACGAGGGCCGGATCAAGATCTTCTCCCGCATCGACAGCCCCGGCCACTACCAGTCGCTGCGCGGTCCCGAGCATACGATCAGGGGCATCGCCTTTGGCGGGCCGAACTCCATCAAGAAGGTCGAAATCAGCCTGGACGGCACCAGGACCTGGACGGAGGCCGAGATCGAGCCGCCCATGTCGCCCCACTCCTGGGTCGTCTGGAATTACCGCTGGAAGCCGCCCAAGAAGGGCAAGTATCAGCTCGCCGTCCGTGCGACCGACACGGAGGGCGGGCTTCAGATATCCGAGATCGTCCGCCCGCAACCCGATGGCGCGTCGGGGCTGCACATGATCGTGGCGGATGTGGTGAAAGTGTAGGGTGGCCTGGCTGCCCTTCTTGCTCGCGCACCGCGCATGCAAGATCAATTAGAGCCTTCATCAAAAAGGGCCGTGCCGGGGCACCCGTTGCTGCCGCGTGCAACGGGTCGCTGACGCGCGCAGTGAAGGGCAGCCAGGCCACCCCACCTCGTTGGGGAGTGGGAGAAGACGACCATCCCCTCCCTTCCTATCGCGTCGTCTGTTCTGACATCATCCGCTCTGGCACACATCTCGCCGCGCGCCCGTTTAAACCGAGTCCACACCTTAGAGAGTGGAGAACCGCGTACCGCCGGGGACGGCCAGGCGTGCGCAAAAGATGAATGGCTTGCACTGCGAAGAGCTTCAGGCTGGGTCAGGTGATCAGCGGGGCGAGTCGGAGGTTGTGGGCGTCGAGGTTGGCCAGGTACTCCCGCATCCGGTGTTGTTCGCGGGTTTTGACGCCTTCGATTACCTTGCGATCGATGCTCAGCAGCCCCAATCCGGCGGGAATCTCGTCCGGGCGGATGACGAAGAGGTTGACGCCCAGCTCCTTGGCCTTCACCTGCGCTTCCAGAATGCGCTGCTGGATGCAGCGCTCGTTCAGGCGCATGAGGACGTTCAGCTCGACCAGGTCACGCAGAGGATGGGGCTCGAGACGGACCGTCTGCCTGGGCACATTGAGGAGGATAAACACCGTGTCGCACCCGACGCGGAAGATCTCTTCCACCGGGAGGGGATTGGCCAGGTCGGCATCGAGGTAGCGAGACCCTCCCATCTCCACCATCTCGAACAAAGGATAGAGCGCCATCGACGCGCGGATCCGGGCGAAGAACAGGTCGTGCCTGGCCTTCAGGCGTCTCGCATCCTTGACCCCGTTCCCCGCCACATCGTGATCCTTGTTGGAAAAGACCACCGTCGCGCCGTCCTCGTAGCGCTCCGCGAGGATGTGCCAGACGATCGGGCTCGTCAGCACCTTCTGCAGGTCGATCTGCTCGCCGAGCCTGCCCAGCAGCGGAAGGGGATCAAAGAACGCTTTCATATGCTGCAGCTCGAAGTAGCGGTTCACCTCGTCGAACGTCTGTTGAACTTCGGGGGACTCGACGAGACCCCGGAACGTATGCTGCGGTGAGCCGAATGTGTTCAGGAGGCGAAGCGCGAAGCTGGCCATACGCCCGGCAACCCGCAAGGGAATTCTCACGCACAGGGACACCACCATGGACAGAAACTTGAGCATTTTCTTGAAATCCCCGAGGCGCGACTTGTCCGGCAGCTTGTCCACCGTCACGTGCGGGGCGACACCAAGCAGGCGCGCCGTCTTGTCGCGAAGGAAGGGGTGAAATTCGTAAATCGCCTCGGGAGAGGTGATATAGTCTTCCCAGATCCGCACGGTCTTGGCGGCGCCTTCGAGACCCGGAGACTCCACGAAGCCGAGGGCATTGCAGGTGCCCGCGGATGAGCTCACGATGTGGCTCGGGCACAAGCCGGCGCGAACCAGCTCGGCCGCCGCAAAGGCCTGGATCACCGCCTTGCAGCCGCCGCCGCAAAAGACGAAGAGAATCTTGCCGTATTTATGTTGCGTAAGTGCAGGCATGGGGGCTCAACCGGATGAATTCGTATGACGTCTGCATCGTCGGCGCGGGGGTCGTCGGCTGCGCCATCGCCCGCGAGCTCGCGCTGAGGCGCCGGGACCCTTCACTCCGCATCATCGTGCTGGAAAAGCATGCGGAGGTCGGGGAGGAAACCAGCCGGCGCAACAGCGGCGTCCTCCACAGCGGCATCCACGAGGACCCCAGGTCACTCAAGGCACGCCTGGCCCGCGAGGGCAGCA
>JBFKNO010000308.1:0-3396 GCA_041629275.1 Nitrospiraceae bacterium | reverse complement strand
TGACATCGAGCGTCAGCCCCATGATGCTGCTCACCTTCCCTTCCGGGTCGATCATGGGCACGAAGGAGGATTGGAAAATACATCCATTGACGCAGGTAAACTCGAACTCGCACAACTCTCCCTTGAGCGCAGTGGCGAAGAGCTGGCGGATTCTCTCCTTGTCGGTGTCGCTGACGGTATCCAAATACGATTTGCCCGTGAGCTCGATCTCGGAGGCGATTCCAAGCATTCGCAAGCCTGCCTGGTTCATGCTCAGGAAATTGCCGGAGAGGTCCAGGACGTGGATGCAATAGGGCGAGCTCTCCACGAGCGTTCGGTGTCGACGCTCGCTGCTCAAGAGCTTCGCCTCCGCCTGCCTGCGCTGCGTGAGATCACGGACGATCGAGCAATTGAACTCCTTGCCCTCGAACTTCAGGTAGTTGGTCTTGATCTCCACCGGGAAGACCTCGCCACCGTTCCGGCGAAGGCGCGATTCCAGGGTGATGCTCCCTTCAACCCTCAGCCTCTCCCAAAAGGCCGGCCACGCTTCGGCGGGATACTCCGGGTCAATGTCATGGACGGACATGGAGAGCAGCTCGTCGCGGGAGTAGCCCAGGCTCTGGCAGGCTGCGTCGTTGACGTAGAAGAACTTCGCGTCAGGAGTCATCCAGTATATGCAATCTGCCGCACGATCCGTCGCAAACCGAGCGAAGCGCAGCGCGTTCTCCGCCAGGTGTTGCTCGGTGATGTCGACGAGGATCCCATTCCACGCGATGCTGCCGTCCGGGTAGGGCGGCTCGGGGATCGAGCTCCCGCGCAACCACTTGGTGCGGCCGCCGATGATCACCCTGAATTCGCGGGACCAGGGTTTGAGCGTCCTCGCGGATTCCTGGATCGATTGCAACAGCGAACCGGCGTCGTCTGGATGGGCCAGCCTCCACACGCGCGCGAAATCCCGCTGGGTCTCTTCCGGCGTCAGCCCCAAGAGCTCCTCGATCCCGCGGCTCACGTAGAGGAAGCGCTGCTCCCCCGACGGTCGCAACAAATACCGGTAGACCGCTCCCGGAATCGCATCGGCAATTCGGTTGAGCGTCGTCTCCGGCTTGTGCCTCCGCTTCCCGGCTTGCCTGCGAGCAGAGGGGGAGGTGTTCGAGACGAAGGCTGCCCGCACTGTCGCCACGAGGTGCCGGGGGTCCTCTCCTTTTTCCAGATAGCCCCAGGCTCCCAGGTCCAGCGCATGCCTGGCTGATTCCTGGGATCCCTCGCCCGTATAGATGATGACGGGCACATCCGTGCGGTCTCGGCGAACGTGCTTCAGGAGGCGGATTCCATCGAGATCGGGAAGGTGGAGGTCGAGCAGGGCCACGGCGATGGGTACGCGTGGCTCGCGCCGGAGGATCAACAGCGCTTCGTGGCCGGACGCGCAATCAATGGTTGCGAAGCCCTCGGCCTTCAGGATCTCACAGATGCCGGTCCGGGCAGTGGGGTGGTCGTCGACGACGAGCACCCGCGCTTCGCGGGTCCGGTTGGCGGCGTCAGAAGCTCGGTTGGCGTGGGGGGATGGGGAGGCAACGCGGCGCATGCAGCGAGCTGAGCGGGCAGGCCGAGAGTGCTGCGGCGAGTCCTCACAGAGAAGGTGGCGACAACGAAGGCCCCCCCGCCTCTCCGGAAACCTCTCGGCCGCGGGCCTGACCCGCTCGGCAGGGGGCGCGATGAGCGGGCGTATCTTAGTGCGTTCGATCGAGGAATGCAAAGGCATCTTTCGCATCATGCGCTCGACTCACCTTGCGGCGTGCCGATTCCAGGCGGGTCGGCAGCCCGCTCTCCAATGCTCCTACTCCTATGATGCGGCATCGCGAGCGATGTGACCCCGCCTCGAAGCTCGATGTCCCAGGCCGGCCGGCCCAGCCTTCCGGAGGAAGCACCCTTTAACTTTCGAATATCCCCTCTCGACTTAGAGACTAAAAGTTTAATGTTTTTGGCTGGATACAGGCACCTGGCGGATTTACCAGGTGACTATCCCAAGAGACGGGCCCATATCGCCTCTGGGGAATAATTCCTTAGTTATCAACGAGGAGGCGATATGGCTTGGGAAAATGCTCTGTGCTTTCAGGAGGGCCGGTTCTTGGTGAAGACCCTATCGGCAGAGGAAGAACAGCTTCAGGCCTACCGGTTACGCTACAAAGTCTACACGGAGGCGTTGCGATGGGTTCAGGCGAGCGGGGATGACCGGGAGATGGACCCGTACGATGCCTGGGCGACGCCGCTCGGCGTGTTTTCGGACACCGGACAGCTTGTGGGGTTCTCCCGGGTGCTGATGGCGCCCGACCCCTTCATGCTCGAGGCCGAGTTCAGTTCGTGCCTCACCCACAAGCATGAAATCAGGAAAAGCTCCGATACGGCCGAGATCACCAGGTTGACCGTGGACCCGGGCCTTGGAGAGAAGGGGCTTTCGTCTCGCGTGCTGTTGGCGGTGATCAAGGGGCTGTACCAACTACTGATCGCCCGTGACGTTCGTTACTGCTACATGGTGATCGAAAAACGGTTTCTTCGGGTGCTGAGAGTCCTCGGGTTTCCCTGTCAACCCATCAGCGAAGGGGTGGCGCTGCCGCCTGCGGGGGTCGTCTCCGTCGCGGCGCTGTTGGATCTGGCGCAGTTTCGGGCCGAAGCGTCAGCGACACATCCCGCGTTCCTGCAATGGATCACCAGCCTGACGGTTATCGGTGAGGCGGCTGAGGCCGGCGTCGAATCGCTGCAACGGACCCTGGCCGCTCCCGTGAAGGGGCCCTTCGTCGGGTGCGCCGGCGACAATCGGATGGCGCCCGCTGTGCGTGCGGACCACCTCGTCAAGGCCTGAGAGGGAAACGGGAGAGAAGGGTACTGGTGGTCTGAGAAACCAGCTAGGCGGGGGTCAAGAGCCCGTTCTCAACGGCCATCACGACGGCTTGCGTACGGGAGGTGACGTCCAGTTTGTTGAAGATGCTCTCCACGTGGAATCGAATTGTGCGCTCGCTGACGCCCAGAATGCGGGAAATCTCCCAGTTGGTCTTGCCCAACCGCATCCAGTTGAGCACGCTCAACTCTCTTGGCGACAGGCGCGCGACGCGGTTCAGCGTCGGAGCCATCGCGTTTCGCACGAGGGTCTGGTGCAGGTGATGGACGAGGTACTCCAGGGCCGGCGCGTAACGGTCGCCGTCGCCCTTGGCTCCTCCGGCAAAGCTGAACAGGGTGGCGAATCCCCTGCCCGGGTCGAGTGACCCGGCGGTCACACCGTCCTCCAACCCAAACGACTTCGCGTGGTCAATAAAGTCCATTTCCTTCCTGGAGCTCGCCTTCTTGAAGGCCTCCTGCCACACCTGGGTCGAAAAGCTGCGCAGGTGGGACAGCAGGACGGGGTCAACCTCGTAATACCGATTC
>JBFKNO010000307.1:0-3398 GCA_041629275.1 Nitrospiraceae bacterium | reverse complement strand
GGTGCCCCAGAGGGTCGCGCCGCGCGGCGCCTTGGTCTCCTGCGCCAACCCGCGCGCGACCCGGCAGGGCGCGGCGCTCCACGCTCCGAGGGCGCAGGCGAGGCTATCCAGGACCCGCCGCTTCGCCTCGTGGACGACGGGCTGGGGCAGGTCGGTGAAGGAGAGGCTCTGCGCGTATCGAGCCAATCTGTCGGCCAGCATGATCACGCCCTTTTATTATGCCTTTCGTTGGTTCCAGACGCGAGACTTTGTTACCATACGGACAAGACGCCTTGACGGCAGCACGTCCCTCCTGTCATCCGGGAGCGGGTTATGACCGATGCTTCCATTGCAGTCGCGACCGACGGCCCCATCGCCACGGTCACCTTGTGCCACAAGCCCTCCAATGTCTTGAGCTCCGCCGTCCTGATGGAGCTGGATCACGCGCTCGGAACGCTGGAGCCTGCGGCAGCCGTGCGGGTGGTCATTCTGACGGCCGCGGGACGCTTCTTCTGCCCGGGCGCGGACATCAAGGAGCTGGCGAAGCTTGGCGGCGCCCGCCAGGGGACGGATTTCTCCACGCGCGGCCAGGCGCTCCTCAACCGTATCGAGCGGTTCGACAAGCCCGTCATCGCGGCCATCACGGGGGCCTGCCTGGGCGGAGGGCTCGAGCTGGCGATGGCGTGCCACATGCGCGTCGCGGCGGCGGGGCTCTCCATGGGGCTTCCTGAAATCAAGCTGGGCCTCATCCCCGGGTTCGGGGGCACGCAGCGCCTGTCCCGGATCATCGGACCATCGAAGGCGGCCGAGATGATCCTCACGGGCGAGACCATCACGGCTGAGGACGCGCTGGCCCTCGGTCTCGTGAATCGCGTGGTCCCTGCCGCGGACGTGCTGTCCCAGGCGACCGAGATCGCCCGGAAGGTTGCGGCCATGGGACCGCTGGCGACACAGGCCGCCCTGCGGGCCATCCGGACCGGCCTGGACAGCCCTCTGGCCGAGGGGCTCTCCCGCGAATCTGAGCTGTTCGGCGAGCTCTGCGGCACGGCGGACATGCAGGAAGGCCTCCAGGCCTTCCTGGAGAAGCGCGCCCCGAAGTTCACCGGCCAGTAAGGTGGTTTCCCACATATTCACCTCATCACCCACTGCCACGTGCCATTCTTGTCCCTACCCGTTGTTATGCCAGGTTAAGTGCGGGGGGATCGGATAGTTTTGAGTTTTGAGTTCTTAGTTCCCGGTCCCTAACTCAAAACTGAGAACTCAAAACTCAAAACTGGCTTGCCCCACCTCTCCTGACACCGCCTTGTCCCGCTGCGCGTCATGCCGTAGAATGCCGCATCGCGACGGGACCCCATGACGGCTCAAGAAGCACGCGCCTATCTCAATTACCTGCTGACGCTCAACCTGCGCCGTGAAGAGGCGTTCGGGCCTCTCGCGCTCACCTTCATCCGCGAGCAAGACTTGAGCGCCCTCGGGCTGGAGCCGGAGGAGCAGTTCAACCTGTTCCTGGCGACGGCCCAGGTCTTCGCGGCGGAGCCGAAGCGCTACACGCAAAAGCTCGACTGCCTCCAGCGCGCCCGCCAGTTGCTGCCGCAGACGCGGTTCGACGATCCCGAGCTCGCGCAGCAGCTCGACCATGACATCCAGAGAACGAATGCGGAGCTGACCCTCTACAACGAGGTCATGAAGGTGCCCCGCGCCCAGGGGCTCACCAAGCAACGGTTCGTGGTCGAGACGGACGTGCCCGGATATTTCCTCGATCTCGCGCAGCGGCGGGCCGCCGCCTACTACCAGAACAAGTATCGGCTCTCCAAAGAGTCGAAGACCGCGCAGCACTTCGGCGGGCAATCGAAAAAGTTCGACCCCGACAACGCCAGCATCCAGAAGGAGTTCCCCGGCGCCTGCGCGCCCTTCATGAACGCGCGCATCAACGCGTTCCACATGATGCTACCGTTCGACCTGAAGATCAGTCGCACGCCGGATGATCCCCTGGAGGCAGGCATCCGCATCTTCTACGGCAAGATGGGTTACTCGTACCCGCTCCGCTATGAGATGGGGAAGCTGTGCGGCTACCACGACGGACAGGTGCTCGACGTCCCCTTGGATGATCCCCACCTGCTCTTCGTGTCCGTTTCCCCGATCAAGGACCAGGACTTCTTGAAGATTCTGCCACCGGCGTCGGATGAGCTGCCGCCGGACCTGGCCTATCCGTCGGCGGTGCTGGAGCATACGGGCTCGCTCGGGCCCTTCATCCAGGTCAGTTGCAATTTCAAGGTCTGGTTCGACGCCTCGGTGGTGTCGTTGCTCATCCAGGCGGCGCCCGACCTCTATGAATACGGCCTGCAGGGCGGCGCGGGCTTGATGACGCGCACCTACGCCTCCGACAAGGTCACGTCCTACGTGGAGTCCTTCCGCGAGCCCTGGCAGGAGGGCATGAGCTTCAACTTCGTCAATCTGCACCTGGCGCTCAGCCCCGGCGTCGGCAGCGCGGTCGTTCCCCACAGCACGCCGATCTTCACGCTCTACCCTGTGCTCAGCCGGCAGAACTACACGATCGAGGATCGCCACAAGCTGGGCGAGTGAGCGGGATTATCTTCCCCGCCCCTGTAAATCGATCTCGCGCTGGTGCGCGGCGACGGCCTCGATGAGCTCGGGGAGGCCCTCGCCCTTGGTGGCGACGGTACGGACCACCTTGGCCACCCAATCCTGCAAGACGCGAATGGTCTCGTCGGCGCCCTCGTGGTCGCCTTTGTTGACCACGACGATGTGCGCCACTTCCAGAAGCCCGGCCTTCATGGCCTGCACCTCGTCCCCCAATCCCGGCGCCACCACCGCGACGACGGTCGGCGCGAGGCTGGCGATCTCCACCTCATCCTGACCTACACCCACGGTCTCGACCAGCACGACCCCGTAACCGGCCGCCGCGAGCACCTGGATCAGGGCCGGCGTCGCCGAGGACAGGCCGCCATGATGCCCCCGGGAGGCGACGCTCCGGATGAAGACGTCTCGATCGCAGGCGTGCTCCTGCATGCGAATGCGGTCCCCCAGGAGCGCGCCGCCGGTGATGGGGCTCGTGGCATCGACCGCGATGATCCCGACCTTGTGCCCCTGTCGCCGGTAGGCGGTCGTCAGTTGCGCGATGAGGGTGCTCTTCCCGGCACCGGGATAACCGGTGATCCCGATGATGGCCGGCGTCCGCGCGACGGGTTCGAGCCGGCGGAGGGCTTCCTGCCCGGCCGGGTCTTGATTCTCGACGAGCGTCATGCAGCGCGACACCGCGCGCACCTCGCCGGCCTTCACCTGCTCGACCAGCCGGGCGACATCCGGCGCCTTGCTCTTCCTGCGTCCCTTCCCTGGCGACATAAAAAGTCCTCTGTTTCACTAACACAATGACGTTCTTAAGCCTCCCCTTTGTAAGG
>JBFKNO010000306.1:0-3405 GCA_041629275.1 Nitrospiraceae bacterium | reverse complement strand
CGCACCCTTGGGCGCCGCGGTGGTAGAGATTCTCGAGCACCTGGAGTCCCTGCCGGACGATGGCGTGGGACTTGTGCCCCTTGATGTTGACCACGAAGCCAATCCCGCAGCCGTCCTTTTCGTGACGGGGGTCGTAGAGCCCCTGCTTCGGAGGGAATCCGGGTATCGTCATGTGCGTGATCGGCTTCATCAGCGTGTCGCGGGTGTGCCCGTGCGGCCTCGTACAGGTGGGGCCAGGCGACCCTGCCAGGGTGCAGGACACGCACCAAACCCCTTGGAAAAATTGACTTGCAACCTTACTGGAAGGCACAATCACCTGTCAAGGCAATCGACCTCTTTGGCCGCTCCTCGGCTTGACTTTAATCGAATCGGTGCCCTAGTATCCCCCGCACTATGCGCGAAGGCCCAGCGATTTCCGCCCCTCAGACGATGGCGGACATTTGGGAGACCTACCGCAAGGAGCTTGAGGGAGTCGAGGACCAGGTCCGAAAAAACCTCGATTCGCAGGTCGCCCTGGTCAACACGGTGGCCGCGCATATTCTGAGCAGCGGGGGGAAACGAATCCGCCCCCTTTTATTGATGCTGTGCGCCCGCCTCTGCGGCTATACCGACCGCGAGCATTTTCTCCTCGGCTGTCTGATCGAATACATCCACACCGCCACCCTGTTGCACGACGATGTCGTCGACGACGCCGATCTCCGGCGGGGTCGGCAAACCGCCCGCAAGGTCTGGGGCAACCAGATCAGCATCCTCGTGGGCGACTACCTCTACTCCAAAGCCATCTGCAGGATCGTCGACTTCCGCAACCAGGCTATCAACGAGGTCCTGTCCGAGGCGTGCCGGAAGATGGCGGAAGGTGAGGTCCTGCAGCTGTATTACAACGGGAATCCTGCACTGACGGAGACGGAGTACCTTCGGATCGTGGAGCACAAGACGGCCGGGCTCATTGCCGCCTCCTGCCGCATTGGCGCTATCATCGGCGGCGCCTCCGAGGACGAGCAGGCGGCGCTCTTCCGTTTCGGGCAGCATCTCGGGATCGCGTTCCAGCTCGCGGACGATACGCTGGACTATGCGGCGAACGGCGATCGCCTCGGAAAATCACTGGGTCAGGATCTGCGCCAGGGCAAAGCCACCCTGCCGTTGTTGCATTTGTTGCAGCATTGCCCGGAGGAGAAGCGGCGCATGATCACGGACCGGATGGAGACCCGGAAGGTGACGGACGCGGACCTGCTCGATATTCTCGCACTCATGCAAGAGTACGGCTCCCTCGGCTACGCCATGGAGCGTGCTCGCGCGTTCGTCGAGGCCGCCAACCAAGACCTCTCCCGATTCGAAGACTCGGCCCCCAAACGTGCACTGATGGTGGTGGCTGATTACCTGGTCAGCCGCGACCACTAGAGATCCCCACGATCGCCGCGATCTCGATCCCACGGCTCACACCGACGGCTGACGGAAGGCCGCGTGAGCGGTGTGATCTTTGCCATGATTGAGCCGCGACACCCGCTCGTCACCGTGGCCTCCGAGGCCATCCGGGTGTTCGTCGAGGAGCAGCGCGAGCTGAATCCCTCAGCGGAGAGCCACGCGGAGCTCCTTTGCCGGACGCCCTCGTCGGGCGTGTTCGTGTGCCTGAAGCGAGGGGGCGAGCTGCGGGGCTGCATCGGCACCACCGAGCCGACGAAACCCACGCTGCTCGAGGAAGTGATCAGCAATGCCATCGCGGCGGCCACCCGTGACCCGCGGTTTCCCCCGGTGCAGGTATCCGAGCTCGCGGAGCTCCTCGTCTCGGTGGACGTCCTGAGCAGTCCGGAGCCGGTGACCGACTTGACCTTGCTGGATCCCCGACGCTACGGCCTGATGGCCCGCGCGGGGGTGAAACACGGGGTGCTGCTGCCCGATATCGAGGGCATCCATTCGGTCGAGGATCAGCTCGCCCTGGTGCGGCAGAAGGCCGGCCTGGCGGCTGAAGAATTCGCGGAGTTTTTTCGCTTTGAAGTGACGAGATATCTCTAGTCACTGTTCACCCTTCACTGTTGATGAGACCAAGAAATGGCTAACCTGCTTCCGTTTCGCGGCGTGCTCTACGATCAGGATGTGGTCGGCGACATCGGCAAGGTGGTCGCACCGCCCTACGATGTGATCGACGGCAACAGGCAACGAGCCCTCTACGCGCGCCACCCCCAGAACGTCGTTCGTCTGGAGCTCGGGCTGGAGGAGTCGGGAGACGACCAGGACCGGAATCGCTACACGCGAGCGGCACAACAGCTCGCGGAATGGCTCACCAGCGGCGTGCTGCGCCGAGACAGCGTGCCGGCGGTGTACCCCTACAGCGTGGAATACCTGGCCCCCGACGGCCACGGCCCTTCCGATCGCAAGGCGCTCACCGGGTTTCTCGGGCTCATGGAGCTGCAGGAGTTCGGACCCGGCCGCGTGCTGCCCCATGAGAACACGCGCTCCGCCGCGAAAGCGGACCGCTTGCACCTGATGACCGCCTGCCGGGCGAATTTCAGCCCCATCTTCTCGCTGTTCCCGGATCCCGAGCAGCGCGTGCATCAGACGCTGGAACAGGCCATCGCGACGCAGAAGCCACGCATCGAGCTCACGGATGACGACGGCTTTATTCATCGACTGTGGGCCGTCACGGACCCGCGTGTCCTGGATGCCTTGTCCGCCGAGCTGCGGTCCAAGCCGCTGTTCATCGCCGACGGCCATCATCGCTACGAAACCGCCTTGACCTATCAACGACAGCGACGGGAACAGGAGGACGGCGCGGCCGGGACCGGCCGGCGTCCCTGTGATGGCGTGCTGATGCTCTGCGCCGGCTTGGAGGACCCCGGCTTGACGGTCCTGCCGACACACCGCGTGCTGAAGACCACGCTGCCGCCCATCGGAGTCATTCGCGATCGCCTCGATGCCGAGTTCATCTGCGACGAGATCGCGTTCGACCGCACGGGCGAGGCCGACGGCCGGCGGCGGTTCCTAAAGGCATTGCGGGAGCGAGGCGCGCACGCCAAGGTATTCGGGCTCGCCCTGCAGGGCGCCTCGACCTACTATCTCTTCTCGCTCCGCCCCGACGCGGTCGCGAGCCTCGGGGCCTCCCCACGCGACCGCCTCGACGTGTCCGTGCTGCACGGCAAGCTGCTGAGCCGCATCGGCCCGGCCGAGCTCGACGAGCAGACGGTGATCCACACGAAAAGCGACGACGAGGCGCTGGACCTCGTGCGCCGGGGATCCGGCCAGGCTGCGTTTCTCCTCAATCCAACCCGAGTCAGCGAAGTGAGCGCGGTGGCCTCGGCGGGCGAGCGGATGCCCCACAAATCGACCTACTTCTTCCCCAAGCCCCTCACCGGGCTGGTGCTGCACGTGATGGACGAGGGTGGGCCATGAGAGGAAAAATTCTGATCGTCG
>JBFKNO010000305.1:0-3448 GCA_041629275.1 Nitrospiraceae bacterium | reverse complement strand
GTACTGGACTCCGCAGTGCCCGCTGAAAAGAAGAGTAAGCCCAAGATCAGGCTCAACATGATGATGGCGGGGGTGCTGTCGCTCTTTCTGGGGATCTTCCTGACATTCTTCCTGGAATACCTGGAACGGATAAGGGAGCAGGAACCGGGAAACGCGGAGAGTTGCGAGAATTGAGCAGGGCCAAGAGGCGGGAGCGCTGAATGAGGGCCGATGCGCGCAAGGCTTTATTAGTTGGTGCTGCTAGGACGTGCGCTTGTCTCTCATGCTTGCCTTGCGGCATCTACGTTGTCGGTATCAGCCCGCCGATCGCACCTCCCCGAGGCGTGGATCCTGCTCTCGCAGGAACGACGGAGATGAAAAAGTGGATTCCCGTCTCACGTTTCCCGCTGGGCTAGGGCGTGTTTGATGCGATCGCGGGATTCAGGAGAGAGACTGACCGTGGCACCTCCCTCTGGCTCTGTGAGGCGGTCGGGGTGGTTGCGGAGCGCTTCGTGGATGAAGTGAACCTGATTGTGGTACCGACGGCAGAGGACGCAGATCAGGAAATGGAGGCGCAGCCGTAGGCGCTGCTGGAGCGGCAGCTCACGGTCGAGCGAGGCGGAGACAAGCTGCGTGACATCCCGGCATCGGAAGAGCAGCGTGGACATGACTTGCATCATGACTGTTTTCAATGGGTCCTAAGTGAAAAGTGAATCGTGATCAGTGAAATGAGAAAGATCATGGAATACGCTGCCGCTCTACCCCACCTCGCCTCCCCTTACAAAGGGGAGGTAGAACAAGCTCACCCGTTAAATGCTCCCAGTAGTCACAAAGCCTTTGCTCCTCACTTCTCACCTCTCCCTATGCACTCCCATATACGAGCCTTCCAGACAGCGGCGTAGCTGCATCCGCGCCCGGTGTAACATCACCCAGAGGTTCGCCTTGGAGATCTTCATCGTGGAGCAAATCTCCTCGCTGGGCAAATCGTCTATCTCACGCAGGGCAAACACGCTGGCGGCACGCGGGGGCAGCTTGCCCAAACAGACCTTGAGCGCCTGCCAGAACTGCTGCCGGTCCAGCGCACCGCTTGGGTCGGCCCACTCCTTCGGGCCTCCCGCCCCTCTCTGCCAGTGCCCCGTGTCATCAAACTGGTCGTCGAGATCCTTCTGCGCGACATCCTCCACCGGATCGGGTTGCTCGCGGGCGCTTCGTCGAAAATGGTCCATGATCTTGTGCTTCAGGATCCCGACCAGCCAGGTCCGTTCCGAGGACTGCCCCGCGAACCGCTCCCTCGCCTGCAAGGCCGCGAGAAAGGTCTCCTGCACGACCTCCTCCGCCACGGTTCCGTCTCGCACTCGTAGCAGCGCGGTCCGAAACAGGTAGTCCCCGTGCTTTGCCACCCAGTCCTGCGGATCCGATAGACGCGCCGGCTCCACGATACCCCTAATCCCCTCCACGCTGCGTCAGTGCAGCGCCCGCGGGCCGGGAGTATAGCAAGGCATTCCAGCAGAATCCATGGACCGGCAGGCAAGCCCGCTCTTCGTCGGGCTCCCACCCCGGTCCTTACAATGTGATTGAGATTACAACAGATTTCGAAGCGGGTTCGAACTCAGACCAAAGGGCAGGGAGGGAAAAGGAGCGCTGAAGGTGTGGAGGCAGCGCCGCCGCCTAGCTCCAGGTGACACTATCCTGGTTCAGGAGGTAGTCGATGACCTCGATGCTGTCGCGAAGGGCAACCTGAGCCTTTTCAGACATGGGGATGATGGCGCCCACGAGCCGTCCGGACTCAAGCTCGTCCAAGGACGGCACGTTCGTCGGGGTGTTTCTCTCGTTCTTGGGATCGTAGCTGGCCATCGTGCGCTCGAGATTTCCCTGCTAGGCTCTTTTCGGTTGTCGTGGGCCGCTTCTTTACCTGGGAGGCAGCACCGCGTCTGAACGTACTGATAGCATACCACAGGGTCCAGGCCCGCCAAACAAATCAGCAAAATCCTCCAAGTCTGAACAGCTTAGAGATCATGTGCGGCGTCCGCTCAGTCGGACGCCACCGGCGCCAGGGCCCCGAGGTATGGAAACCCACCCACCTGAAGGAGGGGGGTATCCGGGCGCAGCCGAAAGTCGTTGCCCTCGACATCCACGAAACGCGGATTCGCAATGATATCGCTGCCGTTTAGCTCCGGCGCAGGGCTGTCCGGGGTGCCCACCCGCTGGTAATTGTCTCCGCTGTTGTAGAGCCCGTTATGCGACAGGGTGGCCCGGCTGCTCGCGGCGACTCGAAAGCCGACTTGGTTGTAGCCGACGATGTTCCCGCGGGCCTCCCCCGAGGACTCGTCCAGAAAGGCCGCCCCGCCCCCGTTTTTCACGAGTGTGTTCCTGAGGAGCACGGCCCGGGCGCGATCCTTCACGAGCACGGCTTCGAAGAGGCTGCGGATGATGACGTTGCGCTCCAATCGGACGTCGGACAGTCCGGCCACGGACACACCATGATCATTGTCGTGGATCGTGTTGTCGAGGAGCGTGGCGTGCGAGTCGGCAAATTGGACGCCGGTCGTCTCGCTCCCCCCGATCCGGCATCCCTCGATCCGGACGTGATCGACCTGCTGGCCGAACAAGCCGCCTTTGATGTCCAGGTCGCGCAGCACCACGTTGCGTCCATTGAAGATCCCGAAGGCCAGGCCGCCATGCTCGTGGATGGTCATGCCGCTCACCTCGATATCCGTCGCCCCATAGGGCCACTTGCCGATGTAGAACACGCCGAAACGCCCCTCCCCCCGCAGGCTGACCTGGTCCCTGCCTTCGCCCACGACCCGAAGCCGTTCCTTGCTGTGGATCGTCACGTCTTCGCGGTATTCCCCCCGCCTGATGAACACCGTATCGCCTGACTTCGCGGCCTCGACGGCCTCCTGAATCGACCTAAAATCTCCGGACCCATCCTGAGCCACGACCAGCCTGCGGCCGGCCGGGTCGTCCATGCTCGCTCGCGTGTCCTCCCCGTATGCGGGAAGAGACAGGCACGCCGTCAGCAGCATGCACACCGAGAGCCAATTCATTGAAATGACTCGAAAAACAGCCATGGGAGGGTCTTACAGGGAAGGAGCGCGGGAAGTCAAGGTATCCCAAAGTGAGGAGTCAGGCCCTTCGACGTGGCTCAGGGCAAGCGTGAGGAGTGAGGGGAAAAGGTAGTGCTGTGTGAATACCTCCCCTGCGTCATGCCTGCAAGAGCAGACATCCATCCTCTCCTGACTCCTGACTCCTGACTCCTCACTCCTCACTCCTCACTCCTCACTTTTCACTTCTTCCCCCCTGCCGTGCTATTCTCCGCGGCCATGCCGGTGGTGGGACTGACAGGCGGGCTTGCGACGGGCAAGAGCACGGTCGCAAGGCTGTTCAGGCAATGCGGGGCCAGGGTCGTGGACGCCGATCTCCTGGCGCGGCAGGTCGTGGAACCGGACAAGCCGGCCTGGCGGGACAT
>JBFKNO010000304.1:0-3451 GCA_041629275.1 Nitrospiraceae bacterium | reverse complement strand
GGCGAGCCGCTCAACCCCGAGGCGGTGGTGTGGGGGCAGCAGGCCTTCGGGCAGCCTTTTCACGACAATTGGTGGCAGACGGAGACGGGCGGGATCATGATCGCCAACTTCGCCGCCATGGACGTCCGGCCAGGCTCCATGGGTCGTCCCTTGCCGGGCATCGAGGCTGCGATCGTGACGAGGGCCGAGGATGGGACCGTCCGGGACATCACCGAGCCGGACACGCAGGGAGAGCTTGCGCTCCGGCCCGGGTGGCCGTCGATGTTTCGGGCCTACCTGAACGAGCCCGAACGCTACAGGAAGTGCTTCGCGGGAGACTGGTACCTGACCGGCGACCTCGCCAAGCGCGATCGGGACGGGTATTTTTGGTTCGTCGGACGAGCCGACGACGTGATCAAGACCTCCGGCCATCTCATCGGGCCGTTCGAGGTCGAGAGCGCGCTGATCGAGCATCCGGCGGTGGCCGAGGCCGGGGTGATCGGCAAGCCCGACCCCGTGGCCCTGGAGGTGGTGAAGGCGTTCGTGTCGCTCAAGGATGGGTACGAGCCGTCTCATGCGCTCCAGCGGGAGCTCCTCGGTCACGCCCGGAAGCGCCTCGGCGCGGCCGTGGCCCCCAAGGAGATCGAATTCCTGCCCTCCCTGCCGAAGACGCGCAGCGGGAAGATCATGCGACGGCTCCTAAAGGCAAGGGAGCTCGGGCTTCCTGAAGGAGATACGTCGACTTTGGAGAGTTCGTAAATGGGTAAGTGGTAAGTGGGTAATTGAAGAAACAGCATCTTGCCCAATTACCTAGTTACCCATTTACCCAGTTACCCTTGAGCGAAGCGATGGCGAATGAACCCGACCGTGACAAGGCGCTGAAGCTGCTGCACGACATGCTGCGGATCCGCCGTTTCGAGGAGAAGGCGGCCGAGCTGTACAGCCTCGGCAAGATCCGCGGATTCCTCCATCTCTATATCGGGGAGGAAGCGGTAGCGGCCGGAGCCATTCCCGTTCTCCAACCCGAGGATGCGATCGTCGCGACCTATCGGGAGCACGGTCACGCCCTGATGCGGGGCACCCCCATGGGCGCGCTGATGGCCGAGCTCTACGGCAAGGTCGGCGGCTGCAGCCGCGGTCGGGGCGGATCGATGCATTTCTTCGACGCGTCCCGCCGCTTCTTCGGCGGCCTCGCGATCGTCGCGGGCGGTCTCCCCATCGCCGTCGGCATCGCCCTCGCGGACAAGATGCAGAATCGTGCCCGCGTCACCGCATGTTTTTTCGGGGACGGCGCGGTGGCTGAGGGAGAATTCCACGAATCGATGAATCTCGCCGCGCTGTGGAAACTCCCTGTCCTCTTTCTATGCGAGAACAATCTCTACGCCATGGGCACCGAAATCCACCGGTACGAGTCCCAGGCCAACATCGCGGCCAAGGCGGAGGGATACGGCATGCCCGGAGAGACGGTCGACGGCATGGACGTGCTGGCGGTGGAGGCGGCCATGCGCAGGGCAGCCGATCATGCACGTGCCGGCAATGGCCCCTCCCTGCTCGAGTTCCAGACCTATCGCTTTCGGGCACATTCGATGTACGACGCCGAGCTGTATCGCAACAAGCACGAGGTCGAGGAATGGAAGGCGCACGGCCCTATCAAGAATTTCAAAGGCCGCATGCACGAATGGAAATGCATGACGAACGACGATCTCGAGTCCATGGAAGCCGCGATCGGCAGGGAGATCGACGAGGCCGTCGCCTTCGCGGAAGCGAGCCCATGGGAGCCCATCGAAGATCTAACAAAGGATGTGTATGCGCCACTCTGAGGGATATCACGTAATTGGGTAAGTGGGTAATTGGGTAAATGGGGCAGCTGGGCATTTCTTCAATTACCTAATTACCTATTTACCTAATTACGATCTGCGATGGCAATGCGAAAGCTGACCTATAGAGAAGCCGTCCGCGAAGGGCTCCGTGAAGCCCTGCTGGCTGACCCGCGGGTCTTCCTGATGGGGGAGGACGTCGGGCGGTACGGCGGGGCCTATGGGTGCAGCCGCGGATTGCTCGAGGAGCTCGGGCCCGAACGGATTCGTGATACGCCGCTCTCGGAGTCGACCTTCGTGGGCGCCGGTATCGGGGCCGCGCTGAACGGCATGCGCCCGATCGTCGAGGTGATGACGGTCAACTTCAGTCTCCTCGCGCTCGATCAAATCGTCAACAACGCCGCCACACTCCGCCACATGTCGGGCGGCCAATTGAGCGTCCCGCTCGTGGTCCGTATGGCGACTGGAGCCGGGCGACAGGTTGCGGCCCAGCACTCGCACAGCCTGGAGGGGTGGTATGCGCACGTCCCCGGCATCAAGGTCCTGGCGCCGGCCACCGTCACGGACGCGAAGGGCATGCTCCTTGCCGCGCTTCGCGAGCCTGATCCCGTGTTCATCTTCGAGCACTCGTACTTGTACCCCCAAGAAGGAGAAATGGAAGACGATCCGGGCTCGGTGACGCTCACCCAGGCCGCCGTGCGCCGCCCGGGATCCGCGCTCAGCGTGATCACCTACGGCGGGTCGCTGTGGAAAGCGCTCAAGGCGGCCGAAGATCTGGCCGCCGAGGGCATTGATGCCGAGGTGGTCGATCTTCGCACGCTTCGGCCGCTCGATCGCGAGACGATCCTGACCTCGGTGCGGAAAACCCATCGTGCCCTCATCGTCGACGAGGGGTGGCGAACGGGCAGCCTCTCGGCGGAAATCACCGCGCAAATCATGGAAGGCGCGTTCTACGATCTGGACGCGCCGGTCGATCGCATCTGCAGCGCCGAGGTGCCGATCCCGTACCCCAAGCACCTCGAGGACGCGGCGATCCCTCAGCCGGAAGCTATCGTCGCCGCCGTCAAACGGATGTTGGGAAAAGGAGCGTAATTGGGTAAGTGGGTAATTGGGCAAGATCATATTTCTTCAATTACCCAGTTACCCACTTACCCAATTACCCGCTTGAGGTGCCATGGCTGATTTTGTGATGCCGACGCTCGGCGCCGATATGGACGAAGGCACGGTCCTGGCCTGGCGCAAGAAGCCCGGCGACCGCGTCAAGCGCGGCGAGATCATCGCGGAGGTGGATACGGACAAGGCCGCCATCGAGATCGAGGCCTTCACCGACGGCGTGCTCGAAAAGATCCTGGTTCAGCCCGGCCGAAAGGTTCCCGTCGGGACGGTGCTCGCCACCATTCGCGAGGAAGGGAAGCGAACTGCCACTGCGCCTCCAGCGAAGCCCGCCGCGGCTCCTCCCCCGGCCGCAACCCCCGCCCCGCAGCCGGCCCCGACGGCCGCCCTGACGCCCGCGCCGGCCCATCAGGAGCCTCGACTGCGCATCTCGCCCGCCGCGCGCCGGCTCGCGCAAAAACTCGGCATCGACCCGAGCAGGGTTTCGGGAACCGGCCCACAAGAAGCCATCGAACTGAAGGACATCGAACAGGCAGCAGGAG
>JBFKNO010000303.1:0-3456 GCA_041629275.1 Nitrospiraceae bacterium | reverse complement strand
GGCTCTCTGGATAGCGTGTTCGAGTCCGGCGCGATCCAGATCCAGGGACTCATCGTCTCGGAATATTCTACGCAGTACAGCCATTGGGGGGCCGTGCAAAGCCTGCACGAGTGGCTGCACGAGCACGGGGTTCCGGCGCTGACGGGAGTCGACACACGGTCGCTCACGAAGCGCCTCAGACAACAGGGCAGCATGCTGGGAAGGATAGAGGTGGGGAGGAAGCCGGCTGACTTTTACGACCCGAACGCCGAGAACCTGGTGGCCCAGGTGAGCATCCCCGGACCCAGGACGTACCAGGGCGGGAAGCGCCGTGTTGTCCTGGTCGATTGCGGCTGCAAGAACGGGATCCTGAGGAATCTGCTCGCGCGGGGCGTGACGGTTATCCGGGTTCCCTGGGATTACGATTTCCGCGGGGAGGACTTTGACGGGGTCGTGGTGTCGAACGGGCCCGGCGACCCCAAAATGTGCACGAAGACCGTTGCCTATCTCCGCGCGACCATGGAGAGCAACAGGCCGACCTTCGGCATTTGCCTCGGCAATCAGCTCCTGGCTCTGGCCGCCGGGGCCGACACGTACAAGTTGAAGTTCGGGCATCGCAGCCACAACCAGCCGTGCCTGGAGGTGGGAACGCGACGGTGTTACATCACGTCGCAGAACCACGGCTACGCGGTTCGCGGCGACACGCTGCCCGAGGGGTGGCGGCCCTGGTTCGTCAACGCGAATGACGGGACCAACGAGGGGATTCGTCATACGTCGCGCCCGTTCATGAGCGTCCAGTTTCATCCTGAAGCGACGCCGGGCCCGGAGGACACGAGCCATCTGTTCGACGAGTTCATCGGTCTCCTGCCTGCCGCACGCAAGTAGATGGTGTCCATGTAGATGAAGCCCAACTCTATCTTTCTTTGTAGCTGCGGCATCTCATGCCGCCCCTCTTGGTTCCACGCGAAGGGGCTGGCGCCGTAAGACGGCGCAGCTACAGGAACAACCCGACCTCTCTGTCATCTGTTTTCTGCTCTCCTTACATTACTCCGGATACTCACATGAGTGAGGAAAAGCCGAAAAGCGTCCTGGTCCTCGGCAGCGCCGCCTTGAAGATCGGCGAGGCGGGGGAATTCGACTATTCCGGCAGTCAGGCCATCAAAGCGCTGCGAGACGATGGCATACGCACGATCCTGGTGAACCCGAACATTGCCACGATCCAGACCTCCGAGCGACTCGCCGACGAGGTCTATTTCCTCCCGGTCGACCCGCATTTCGTTCAGCAGGTCATCGAGAAGGAGCGGCCGGAGGGCATCCTCTTGGGGTTCGGGGGACAGACGGCGTTGAATTGCGGGCTCGAGCTCGCTCGGAAAGGCATCCTCGCAGCCTACGGGATTCGGGTGCTCGGGACCCCCGTCACGGCCATCGAGGACACCGAGGACCGCGGGCTCTTCGTGCAGCGATTGAATGACATCGGGGTGCGGGTGCCCAGGAGCGCGACGGCGCAGTCGGCGGGCGATGCAATGGAGATCGCCGCGCGGATCGGGTACCCGGTCATGCTGCGGATCGCCTATGCCTTGGGAGGATTGGGGTCGGGCATCTGTGCCGGTCCCGAAGAGCTGCAGCGGCGGGCGAAGCAGGCGTTCAAGTACGCGAGCCAGGTGCTCGTGGAGGAGGCCCTGACCGGCTGGAAAGAGGTCGAGTACGAGGTCGTGCGTGATCGCCACGACAACTGCGTCACGGTCTGCAACATGGAGAATTTCGACCCCCTGGGCATCCACACCGGGGAAAGCATCGTGGTCGCGCCCAGCCAGACCTTGACCAACGAGGAATACCACCGGCTCAGGCGTGTGGCCATCCGGGTCGTGCGGCATCTGGGCATCATCGGGGAGTGCAACATCCAGTTCGCGCTCGACCCGCGCTCGGAGGCCTGTCGCGTGATCGAAGTGAACGCCAGGCTCTCGCGCAGCTCCGCCCTGGCCTCCAAGGCGACCGGCTACCCCCTGGCCTACGTGGCTGCCAAGCTCGCGGTGGGGTACGGCCTTCCCGAGCTGGCGAATGCCATGACCGGCGTCACGCAGGCCTGCTTCGAGCCGGCTTTGGATTACGTCGTCGTCAAGATGCCGCGCTGGGACCTCAAGAAGTTCAGCCGGGTGTCCACGCGAATCGGCTCCGGCATGAAATCGGTCGGCGAGGTGATGGCGATCGGGAGGAGCTTCGAGGAGGCGCTCCAGAAGGCCATTCGGATGGTCGACGTCGGCGCCATGGGACTGGCCGGCGGGCCCGAACGGTGGGAAGGCGAGGACGTGGAGCGGGCCCTCACCGAGCCGACCCCGGAGCGGATCTTCGTGCTCGAGAAGGCCCTTCGCTGCGGCCTGTCGATCGAGCGCATCCATGAGCTGACCCACATCGATCGGTGGTTCCTCCACAAGGTCGCGAGGATCAGCCGGATTGCCGAGCAGCTTCGCGAGGGACCGGATGTCCTGGACTCCCGCGATCTCCTCCTCGTCGCCAAGCAAGCCGGCTTCAGCGATCAGCAGATCGCGGCCTTGTGCGACACCGATGTCCAGGCTGTCACGGACCGGCGTGCCCGCGCTCGCATCGTGCCCTGCGTCAAGCAGATCGACACCTTGGCCGCCGAGTATCCCGCTCGCTCGAACTACCTGTACCTGACTTATCACGGAGTAGAGGACGACTGTGAGCGTGCCAAGAGCCCCTCCGTGATCGTGCTCGGGTCGGGGACCTATCGCATCGGCAGCTCCGTGGAATTCGACTGGTGCTGCGTCAACGCGGCACATGCGCTTAGAGCGCTGGGATTTACGACGATCCTGATCAACCATAATCCCGAAACCGTCAGCACGGACTACAATGAATGCGACGCGTTGTACTTCGAAGAGTTGAGCCTCGAGACGGTCCTGGAAATCTACAAGAAAGAACAGCCCGTCGGTGTCATCATCTCGATGGGCGGTCAGACCCCCAACAACCTGGCCCTGGACCTTCACGCCGCCGGCGTTCGCGTGCTCGGGACTTCACCGGTCTCCATCGACCAGGCGGAGGACCGCCACAAGTTCTCGCGGCTCCTGGACCAGCTCGGCGTGGGACAACCCGCCTGGAAGGAATTGACGACGGTCGATGAGGCGCTCGCGTTCGCGAAGGAGGTCGGCTATCCCGTCCTGGTTCGTCCGTCCTATGTCTTGAGCGGTGCGGCCATGGGGGTGGCGACGACGGACGCCGAGCTGCTCAAGTTCGTCGAGCGGACGTCCCACGTGTCCCGGCGCTACCCGGTCGTGATCAGTAAGTTCATCGAGCACGCGAAGGAGCTGGAATTGGACGGGGTGGCCTGCGAGGGGCGGCTCGTGCTGACGGCCATTTCGGAGCACGTCGAGAACGCCGGGGTGCATTCCGGCGATGCAACGCTCGTCTACCCGCCGCAGCGAACCTATCTGGAAACCATGCGTCGGATCAAGAAGATCGGCG
>JBFKNO010000302.1:0-3494 GCA_041629275.1 Nitrospiraceae bacterium | reverse complement strand
CGGCGGAGCACATGAGCATCGTGATCGTCGGGCACGTCGATCACGGGAAGTCGACCCTGTTGGGGCGCCTCTACGCCGACACGGGCTCCCTGCCGGACGGCAAGCTCGACAAGGTTCGCGCCATCTGCCAGCAGCAGGGCAAGGACTTCGAATACGCGTTCCTCTTCGACGCTTTCCTGGAGGAGCAGGAGCAAGGCATCACGATCGATACGGCTCGGACCTTCTTCGGATGGCGGGGACGCCAGTACATCATCATCGACGCGCCCGGCCACAAGGAATTCCTCAAAAACATGGTGTCGGGGGCGGCGCGAGCCGAGGCCGCGCTCCTCGTGATCGATGCGCTCGAGGGCGTGCGAGATCAGTCACGACGGCATGGCCTGCTACTCTCCCTCCTGGGCGTGACGCAGGTCGCGGTCGTGGTCAACAAGATGGATCTGGTGGGGTACCGGCAGGATGTCTTCGACGGCATCGAAAAGGAGTATCGTGAATACCTGGCGTCCTTGAACGTCATCCCCGACCGTGTCCTGCCCGCCAGCGCGAAGGTGGGGGACAACATCGCGTCGCCCAGCGAGCGGATGCCGTGGTACACGGGGCCGACGGTCCTGGATACGCTCGGCCTCTTCAGGAAGGAGACGGCCAAGGTCGAGAAGCCGCTCCGGTTTGCGGTGCAGGACGTCTACAAGTTCGACGCCCGGCGGATTCTCGCCGGCCGCATCTCGGCCGGGCGCCTGCGGGTGGGCGACCGGCTGGTCTTCTCGCCCTCCAACAAAACGGCCATGGTCAAGACCATCGAGGCCTTCAACGTCGAGCCGCCTCCGGTCGAGGCCCAGGCCGGGGAGTCGGTCGGCGTCACGCTGGACGAGCAGATCTTCGTCGAGCGCGGCGAGATCGCCTCGCACGAGACCGCGCTTCCGCTCGTGTCGACCGCGTTGAAGGGAAACATCTTCTGGCTCGGGCGGCGGCCGCTGCAAGGCAATCGGCGCTACGGCCTGCGCCTGTCGACGCGCGAAGTCGCCTGCGAGATCGCCGCCATCCACCGGATCGTGTCGGCGGCCAACCTGGGTGAGGAGCGCGCCAGGCACGACGTGCAACGCAACGAGGTGGCGGAGGTCACCATCCGCACCAAATCGCCGATCGCGTTCGACCTGTCGACGTCATTCGAGCAGAGCGGACGCTTCGTGCTGGTGGACGACTACGACATCGCCGGTGGCGGCATCGTCACGGCGCTCGTGCATGACGAGCAGGAAGTCTTGCGGAACGAGGCGCGCGAGCGTGATTTCGCCTGGATCAAGGGGGAAGTCCGCCCGGAAGATCGCGCGCGTCATTACGGACATCGTGCTGCGATCGTGCTCTTCACCGGGGCGGCGAACACCGGCAAGGCGTTTCTGGCGCGGAAGCTGGAGTCCCTGCTCGTGGCCGAAGGGCGCCATGCGTACCTGCTGGACGGCGAGAACCTGAAGCACGGCCTGGACGCGGACTTGGGGGCGGAGGCGAAGGCCGCTTCCACGGAGGCGGCCCGGCGGTACGGGGAGGTGGCGCGGCTGCTCATCGACACCGGAATGATCGTGATCTCGACGACCAACCCGTTCGGCCATGATCATCAGGACGCCGCGCAGATCATTCGCACGCTCGTCTACCCGGCTCCGGTGGTCTCCGTCCACATGAGCAAGGGGCGGGAGGCGGCTCCGCCGGACGCCGATCTGGCCTTCGCCGGACCGGAGGATTTCGACGAGGCGGCGCGACAGGTCATCGAGCAGCTCAAGCGCAGCGGCATCCTGGCGACGGCGATCGGCGACCAGCCGGTGTTCCAATACTCGATCTGAGCGGTTTGACGGGGTCGAAATCCCCATGATACGGTACGTCGCTCGTGACGTGGCGCGGTTCGCCGGACGTGACGGGGCGGGGTCCATGGCAGACGAAAAAGATCTCAAGAGCATCCTCAGCAAGCTCCAGTACAGCGACGACGCCAAGGTCGTCCAGCAGATCACCGGCCAGATGCAGCAGGTTCAGAGTCGGATGGCCGGGATCCGCAACAAGCTCGTGGTCATGAGTGGCAAGGGCGGCGTCGGCAAGAGCATGACGACCGTGAACCTCGCGCTCGCGCTGGCCCGCCTGGGGCATCGCGTCGGTCTCCTCGACGTGGACTTGAACGGGCCCTGCGTCCCGCGCATGCTCGGGATGCACGGGCAGGAGCTGACCCTCACGCCTGAGGGGGCGAGGCCGCCGGTCGGGCCGCTGGGGATCAAGGTCGCCTCGATGGACTTCTTCCTTCAGGCCGCGGCACCGGTGCGCTGGAAAGGACCGATGGACGTCAGCCCGGTCTGGCTGGGCCTGATGGAGATGAACGTAATCCGCGAGTTTCTGGCCGATGTCCTCTGGGGCGACCTCGACTTTTTGCTGACCGACCTCCCTCCCGGCGCGGCAGCCGACACGCCGCCGGTCATAGCCGGATTCATTCCCGATCTTGCGGGGGCGATCGTGGTCACGACCCCGTCCGAGGTCGCCTCCGACGTCGTGCAAAAGTCCGTGGCCTATGCCCGCGACCTGGGCATCAAGGTGCTGGGCGTCGTGGAGAACATGAGCTCCTACCGATGCCCGACCTGCGGGTCCGAGCACGACCTCTTCGAGGGCAACACCGACGCCCTCTGTGAGGCGCTCGGGGTGCCCCTGCTCGGACGCATTCCGTTCGATCGCCTGTTGGCCAGGACCTTCGACAAGGGGGCGCCGCTGCTGGACGAAAACTACCCGACCATTCAACGGTACCGGGACATTGCCGAGCGCGTGACGACGATCCTGGATTACAAGAAAGTGCTCGCCGAAAAGCTCTGACCATTCTTCCTTCGCTGGGGGGCCGCCATGAAGTTTGTCTGTCTCAACTGCGAAACCTACATGAATTTCGAAAAGGTCGAGAAGCCCGCGGAGGGATCCCTGGGCGTGTTTTTCGGTTGTCCGTCGTGCGGGGCGAAGTTCTCGATGGTGACGAATCCGGGCGAAACCCAGATGGTCAGCTCGCTGGGCGTCCAACTCGGAGGCCGATCGGCTCCGGCGGAGCCCTTCGAGATGACCCGAGGAACGCTCAAGGCAGAGGCGCTCGCCGGCGCGGATCAGATGTCGAAGTACCTGAACGAGAAGATCCACGGCGGGCAGCCCGTCGGGAGCCAGGCCGGTGAAGCCCAGAGCGGGGCCGCACCGGCCGCGCCCCAGGGGGAGAAGTCCGGTGGGGGGTGTCCGTTCTCGGAGATGGTCGCGCAGATGGGGCTGACCGGCTCGGGAACGTCCCCGGGCCAGCAGGCCGGCGCGTCAAGCTTCACGTGGACGGCGGATGCCAAGGAACGCCTCGATCGCCTCCCTTCCTTCGTCAAACCAATGGTGCAGAGCAGCGTCGAGGCCTACGCCCGCAAGCAAGGGTTCACGAGCATCACCTTGCAGGTCATGGATGACTCCAAGAACGAGTCGAATGGCATTGCCTGGTCTCCGGAGGCGGAGCGACGGTT
>JBFKNO010000301.1:0-3497 GCA_041629275.1 Nitrospiraceae bacterium | reverse complement strand
TGCCCTGCTGCTGGCAGATGGCGCGAACCTTGTCGAGCTTGCCGTCCGGCAGGGAGCCCGTGTCGGCGTAGAGGCGCCCCAACAGGGTCGACTTCCCGTGATCGACGTGCCCGACGATCACGATGCTCATGTGCTCCGCCGGCCTGGTTTCTGTGCCGCTCGTCACTTCCGACGCTACCGTCATCCTCTTCGCTTCCTTTCCAACCTCAGCCGCGTCCTTTTGTTTCCTTTTGAATTTTTCCTTTTTACTTGCTGCTACATGTACCCATCTTTGCGAAGGAGCTCCATTCCCCGATTTTCGTCCTGGGCGCGCCCGGACCGCTCGGCCACGTGGGTCTTCCGCAGCTCATCGATGATGTCGTCGACGGTCTTGGCCGAGGAGGTGATCGGGGTGGTGCAGGGCGCGCATCCCAAGCTTCGGTAGCGGGTGCCATCCCCCTTGTCCAGATACAGGTCGATGAACGGAATGCTCTCCAGCTTGATGTATTCCCAGATATTGACCTCGGTCCAATCCAGCAGGGGGTGGATGCGAACGTGCGTGCCGGGCGGAAAGGACGTCTTGTACTGGTCCCACAGCTCGGGCGGCTGATCTCTGAAATCCCAATCGCTGTTCTTGTCGCGCGGCGAAAAGTACCGCTCCTTCGCCCGCGTGCCCTCCTCGTCGGCGCGGACACCCAAGATCAGGCCCGTATAGTTCTTTTCTCTGAGCACCTGCTTCAGGCCGTCCGTCTTGAGGGCGTTGCAGCAGGTGACGCGGCCGAGGGTGTGGTTCATCCCGGCGGCCAAGGCCTCCGTGTTCTTGCCGATCACCAGGTTGAGCCGCCATTCACGCGCGAGCCGGTCTCGATACTCGATCATGGCCGGAATCTTGTACGAGGTGTCGATGTGGATGAGCGGAAAGGGCACATGGCCGAAGAACGCCTTCCGCGCCAGCCATAACAGCACCGTCGAGTCCTTCCCCATGGACCAGAGCATCGCGAGGTTGCTGAAATGCTCGTAGGCCTCGCGCAGGATGTAGACGCTCTGACTCTCGAGCTGCCGGAGATGGTTCATCGAGCCACGGCCTCCGTCGAGGTGGGAATGCAAACCGTCTGCAGGGTCCCGAGCTTGCGCGCCGCGGCCCCGGACTCGAGCGCGTTTCGGACGATGGGAAACGCGGCCCGAAGGGAGGCGGCCTTGCCGGACGCATAGAGGAGCTGCGCCGCGTTCAGAAGGACCCAATCGCGCGGACCGCCCCGGATCTCGTTCGCAAGCAGCCGACGCAGCAACTCCGCTTCTTTTCCCGAGGGCTCGGGCGCCGGCCTGGCCATCACGCGCTCCTCCGCCGTCACCACCCCCACGTCGCGCGGGTGAAGCGACAACGGCGTCAGGCGCTCCCCGCGTAGCTCCATGGCCTTGGTGCCGGCGGAGATGAAGAGCTCCGACGTGCCCTCGACCCCTCGGACGACGAGGGCATGCTCCGCGCGCAACATGGCGAGCGCCTCACCGGTTTTTTCGAACTGGGCGGCCTGCGCGACGCCGATGACCTGGCAGCGAGCACGCGCCGGATTCAGCAGGGTTGCCACCCGATGGAACACGTTGCGCAGGCCGAACTCGCGGCGGAGATCGAGGAACCGCGCGACAGGGGGATGGTAGAACGCGATGTCCAGGTACGCGAAGCCGACGGAGGCGACCGCCGCCGCCGCGGCCTCGGCGTCCCCATCCACGGGAACCCCCAACTGCCCCAGAAGCGCGCCCAGCCCGGATCCATCGTCCCCGTCGTCATGACCATGCATGAGGATCGCCGCGCCGGCGGCCGCGGCCACGATGGCGGCGCCGATCGACGCGTGGAAGGTCTCGCGTTTTTCCCCATACCAGGGAAGGTCGACGAGGGGAAGGTCACGCGAGACGGGCACGCGCCGGACGTACTCGCGGGTCGTCGCCGTGAACGCGGCCAACTCTGCGATGGACTCCACCTTCATGCGGAGCCCCAGCAGGAACGCACCCATCTGGGCGGGCGTCGCCTGCTGCTCGATCAGCATGCGCGCGGCCTGCTTCGACTCCTCCCAGGTGAGATCCTTGCTCGCCCTCTGCCCCTTGCCGACCTTTGCAATCAGTTCGCGCATCAAAATGTCATCACCTGGTCTGCCGTCATGACTTCCTCTTTCCAGAAGGCCTCGGCCCCCTGCACTTCGTCCAGCTCCGGAATCAATTTGTCGATCGTGATCTCGAACAACCGCAGGGAACGCTCGCAGACCGAGAACTTGGCATCCCCTCGTTCCTTGATCTCGCGGAGCAGGGCGGGTAGATCATCCCGTTTCTGCTCCTCCAGCATCTCGCGGACTTTCGACTCGCGCCCCTTGTACGCATTGGAGAGGACGATGTCCCGCACCTTCTCGACGCTCAACCTTGCCACCGCCTCGTCCCTGAACAACAGGCTCACCTGGACGCCTGATTCCGCGGCGATTCGGGCGAACTCACAGGCCTGGAGCAGGTTGTTGTAGGCACCTCGTGTCACAATGATCGCCAACTTCTTCACGTCCTTCACCTCTTGCCCTCGTTGTGCTCGGCTCGACTCCTTGGGCTCGGACCCCGAGCTTTTCTTGAGAATAATCTTCACTGGTGGAGCCCGCATTCGGTCTTGCCCCGGTTTTGCCACCGGCCCGAACGGGGATCCTGTCCGGGCTCCACGGGCACGGTGCAATGGGTGCAGCCGATGCTCGGATAGTGCCGATCGTGGAGCGGGTTGTACGGGACCTCATGGACCTGGATGTAGGTCCAGACGTCCGCGACCGTCCACTTCGCCAACGGATTCACCTTCACCAACCCGAATTTGCGATCCCATTCGAGGAGCCCGGCCTGCGCGCGGGTGGGGGCTTGGTCCCGGCGAATGCCCGTGATCCACGCGTCGTAGTCGCGTAAGACTCGGGACAGAGGCTCGACCTTGCGCAGGGCGCAACACCGGTCGGGATCCCGCGACCACAAGGCGTCCCCGTGCTCCCGCGCTTGTCGTTCGGGGGTCAGCAGCGACTTGACCTGCAGCACCTGGTCCGGGCGCAGATGATAGCGTGCGATGATGCGGTCTCGTGTCGCGAGGGTCTCTGGAAACAGGAAATCCGTGTCGAGGTAGAACAGCGGTGTGTCCGGCTTGAGGCGGTGAATCATGTCGACCAGAACGACATCCTCCGCCCCAAAGCTGCACGCCAGGACGATCCGGGACGCATAGCGCTCCAGCGCCTCGGCCAGGACATCCTGCGGCTGCCGTGCTTCGAAGGAATCGCTGAGCGCCTTCAGGTCAGCTTCCGTTGGTCTCACATCCGTCGACACGTTGGTGACGTTCTCCGCCGCATGGTGTGTTGAGTGATCTACCCCTCGACCTTCTCGACGAGGACCTTGTAGTGCTCGGCGCTCGGCTCGAGCGGTTCTTGCAGAAGGACCTTGTGTCCGTCGTTCTGCAGGCTGACCGGCACGTTCTTGATCGGATCTCCCGCGTCCAGCCAGACCTCCAGACGCTCGCC
>JBFKNO010000300.1:0-3575 GCA_041629275.1 Nitrospiraceae bacterium | reverse complement strand
GATACCGGGAGGGGAGCAACTCCAACGGGGAGGTGCGATTCACGCGGTACAGGAGCGGGAATGGAGCCGTGCTCCTCGGCGAATGGAAAGAGAGCGAGGCGGTCAGTGGCTCGTGGATCGTAATACTAAACAAAGTGAGGAGTGAGGAGTGAGGAGTGAGGAGCGGGGGAACATGAAAGGCACAGCCGTACTCTGTCCTGCTGTCCTGCTGTCCTGACTCCTGACTCCTCACTTTTCACTGTTCCCGAGATGCGCGCGGACCTCCTGCACGTAGGTCTTGAACGGGTTGGGCATCGGGAACGGGAGATGGCCGCGCAGCTTGAAGACCGACCAGTTGATCATGTAGGCAGGGGAAAACCGACCTTCCTCCCCCTCGCCGTTCTCCAATGATGGAGCCCCATTCAACAAATGCCGCACGAGCTCGCCCCGCCCGAAGGCCCGCGTATTCCGAGGGGGGTGCATCTCGGCAAGCTCGACCGCCTTGTCGGTGGTGAGCCTCGGCACCCTCCCCTCGTGCTGCAGGCCGAAGTACAGCCCTCGATCGAGGTCCAAGTTGTGATACTCGAGGTCCAGGCTTCTGAGCCAGGGATCGTTCCAGTCGAGCTTCTCCTCCTCCCGGAAGGTCTCCAGCAGCCAGAGCTTTGACGCCCAATCCACACGCCCCACGAGCTTCGCGTAGTCCCCACGGAGATCGTTCAGGACGGACTCCCATTCGGCCAGGACCCAGTCGGTTTCCTCGTCCTGTCCCTTGCAGAATCGTTGCGCCGCCTCCAGATAGCATTCCTGCATCTCGATCGCGGAGAGTGTCTTCCCCGACTCCAACGTCACCGGCCACGCCCGCTCCTGATCGCGGGAGATGTCCTGCAGGACCTCGACCGCCTCGGCCACCTCCAGGCCGGCCGGCGCATGCCCCTCCTCGATCAGCTGGAGCACGAGCCCGGTCGTGCCCATCTTCAGCGCCGTCGCCACCTCGGCCATGTTGGAGTCGCCCATCAGCAGGTGGATGCGGCGAAACTGGTTGGGATCTGCCAGCGGCTCGTCCCGCGTGTTGACGATGGCGCGGTTGCCCTGCACCCATTCGAAGAAGTCGTTCACGATGTGATCCGCGCGCTGGGACAGCTGGAAGGGCACGGCGTTCGGATCGTAGGCGCCCCGCGAGCCCTGGCGCGGAACGATGAGCTGCCCGCGCTGCACCCAGGCGTCCTGAATGCCGGCCGTCCCGACCCGGCCGGCCCCGGTAAAGATCTGCCGCGTGATCAGAAATGGAATCAGTTTGCCCAGCCCCCGCCGCGTGAACGGGAACCCTCGCGACACCAGATAGTTTTCATGCGACCCGAAGGTCGCGTCGGTCTCGTGGTCGATGTTGTTCTTGATCAGGGAGACGTGATCGTTGAGGCCGAGCGCCTCGAGCGTCCGTTGCAGCAGCCGGTCTCCGGCCCGGTCCGAGGCGACCAGGTCGGTCAGCGACCCGCATTCGGGGGACGCAAACTCGAGGTGCCCCATGTCGAGGTAGATCCGGCCCGCGTTCGTCAGAAACCCGCCGTTGCCCGGCGGCTCGTCATGCCCGCGATGGTGCAGGTCAAGGACACCACGCTGCTGGACCTGGAACAGATGGTCCCGCAAGCGGTGCGCGATCCAGGAGGGAGAATGCTCCGGACGATCGTGATTGATCAGCAGCCCGTACTCGGTCTCGAGGCCAAAAATTCGGTTCAGCATAGGGGTGGCTTGTACCGGACGTCCCCCTCACCCTCCCCTCTCCCCCCAGGGGAGAGGGTCAGAGAACAGGCTCTGCCCGGTTGGTTGTACCGGCAATGGCACACAATGCTGCTAACTGGGGACGTGGAGGCTCTCCGGCAACAATTGTCGCAGCTCCTGGGTCGGGATGCTGCGATACTTCGAGGGTCCGGGAGCATGCCGGTCCAGGACGGCGCATTCCATGGTCTTGCCCTGGAGGCTGTCGTTGAGATGCGCCACGAGGGTCGCCTCGTCCGGCACGGCCTGCGGTGATCCGGCGCCCGTCTTCGATTCCCCGCCGGAATGACCGTGCTGTGGCTCCTCCGGCTGCTCGGCGCGCTGCGCCAGTGATCCGCTCGCCCAGGTCTTCACGGCGGCCTCCACGGCTTGGCCGAGGGAGGAGGCCTCGGGCTGGTAGGTCCGATTCAGAAATTCCCGCATCGCGTGCTGGACCTGCGGGGTCGCGCCCAAGACGGCGCTGCCGGAGCGCTCGTCGAAGGTGCCGTCGTAGTCGATCGTCAGGAAGCCATCCCCGCCGGCCTTGAGGCTCAGCTCGGCCAGCACGATCTTGACGATCAACGGAGCCTTGAAGACCTCTTCGAAGGCCTGCTTGACCAGCGGCGCGAGGCCGTACTTCATGAGGCGGGACGCCGTGACATCCGACGGCGAGCGGTTGAACCCTTCGAGATGCGCCATTTCCAGCAAGGTGAAGCGGAGCTTCTCGAGGTCGGCGGGGTGCCCCATGCCGCCCAGGCCGATGCGATCGTAGACCTCGTAGAGCTTCGGCGTCCCGCCGCTGATCGTGAACAGCAGCACGCCGTCCCGGTACGAGAGCGCCACGACGGGGCTGCCCTGCTTGAACTGCTCGTCCAGATAATGGCGGCGATTGCCGACCGCCTCGACCCACCGATAGGGCTCCTCAAACATGACGGGCCACCCCTTCCGCGAACAGCGGCCTCAAGCGGTCGTCCTGCACCCGTTGCACGCCGGCCTCCGTGATCACCTTCACCACGGGATAGACGTTGCCCTCGAGATCGACCCCCCCCGTCGCCGAATCGAACTCGGCCGCGCAGGTCAGCAGCCGAAGGGCCTGGGTCGTGGCCTCCTCCTCGGAGAGCTCGCTCAAAGGACGGTCCCCCCACGTGTTCACGTAATGCAGGATGCCGCGGATGATCGGCGATCCCGAGCCGGACACGGCGAACTCGACGCCCTCGAACTCGGCGCCCAGGATATCGTAGAAGTAGATCTTGGAGAGGCCGTGGTCCCGGTCCCAGCCCGCGAAGATCGGCGCCACGGCCCCCGTTCCCGCGAGCGCCGCAGCCACGTTGTCCTTGAGCAGCTTCGACACCGCGCGCAGCTTGCCCTCGAAGCTCAAATCCTGGAGCTGGCTCCGGCGATAATACTTGAAGGAATGCTCCAGCACCCGGGCCATCTCGTAGGCCGTCGCCGGCACGCCCGCGATCGCCATCACGCTGTGCCGATCCAGCTCCAGGACCTTGTCGGTCCGGTCGTACATCACCATATTGCCGGCGGTCGCGCGACGATCGCCGGCCACCAGGACGCCGTCGCGGTACCGAAAGGCCAAAATGGTCGTCCCGCGCACGATCTCGCTGCCGCCGCCCGCGTCGGCCGCCTGCCCCGACTGCATGCCGGCACTGAACTGATACCCGCTCTCTTTCAACAGCTGAAAAAAATCGCCTTGCATGCCCATAAAAAGCCTTCCGGGTTACCGGTTACAGGTGACTGGCAAAGAACATTCGGCTCTTCCGACTCCAGCGTGGGCGGCTGGACCAACAATCTTCCCTCTCCCCCGTTTCGGGAGAGAGGGTTGGGGTGAGGGG
>JBFKNO010000299.1:0-3580 GCA_041629275.1 Nitrospiraceae bacterium | reverse complement strand
TGTAAGACACTGGAAAAATTGGTGAGCCGCCTGGGACTCGAACCCAGCACCCTCGCTGCGTGACGGGAATGTGTGTATGGGAGGTGCATGGCCGAGCACCAAAGCCACCTCACCCTGACCCCATCCTTTTCTTGGGTATGATCCACCCGGCGCAGCCGATGCGCAATTCCTTCATGGTCGGATGGGGCGCTCGCGGCGCCCTACCGGCGAGAGCGTGTCGGTGTTCGCTTGAGCGCCTCGCCCCAGCGGGAGAGGAACGTCACGACGAAATCATGCTCCCGGCTCGGCTCCGCGGCGAGGCGGGCCAACGCGAGGGCGACCGTGAGGGCGATATGATAGCCCTCGGAGCGCGAGGCCCTTGCGCGGAGATACGCGGGGTGCGCCTCGTTGACCAGGACGGTCGACTCGACCAATCGGCCCGGCTCCTGGTCGTCCGGACGGGACTCGAACTCGATGCGAAGGCCATAGCGGACGGGCCGGGGGCGTTGCCCGCCGGCCGGGAGCCACGCCTGGCCGGGCGGCGGCTCGCGTTCCGCTTGGGGTTCCCCGTCCTGCTGCGCTTCGTCAGCTTGAGGCGGGCCGCCAGGGCGCGCAGGCTCCCCATTCTCCTCCCCCTGTGTCGCGCCCACCAGGGACCCCGATACGAAGGCCTGACCCTCCGCGGCGGCCCCGTCGCCTCCGATCGGCAGCTTCTTCTGCCCGCCAGCGCGTTTCTCCACCAGTGAGGCCAACAATGGAAACTCTCCCGACAAATCCACGAGCACTTGCTCCAGGTCTCGAGCTAACGGGCGCGCAACCCGTCGAGTGAGCTGGTCTGTCGGAGTCCGCGCTTCCCCCCAGAGCTCGAACTGGCGTGAGACCGCTTCCTGAATCGCTTTCCGATACGCGAGATACAACGCGCCGCGCGGTCCGACACGCACGAAGTCGCCTTTGTTCAAGGTGAGGCTCTCCGCGAGCGCCGGCGCCTCAATGAGCCCGCCGACCCGGTCCGGCGTGGCCGGCGAGATCCCGAGCCAATCCCAGCCGCGCTTGATCACCTTGCCGAAGGTGCTGATCGCGAGGCCCTGTCGGTCCTCCGCAAGCGGCCCTGGCTCGCGGACGAGATAGCCGAGCGCGGACGGCTTGCGTTTGCGCGCCATTCTGATGGAGAGGGGGGCCACCTCGGGAGCGGACGATGCCTCCTTGCCCAAGGTCCGGCCGTTGACCCGGAGCGTGACGCCCTTCGGATAGTGCGGCGACATGATCTCCTCAAAGGCCGGGTCGAGCAGGGGCTGATAACAGCGACGCAACGTGCTTTCGATGAACCCGTGGTCGAGAAGGGGCGAGAGGGGATTCTGTAGTCTCAGTTGCACGCCGGTGCCTCGGTCGGCCACGGCTCCCGGGCGGGTCCGTCCACTTCCACGGCGCCTTGTGCGGGCCCGCCAGGTGCCAGCGTGTGGCGATATGGACTCGCCCCCGCCGCGTCTCCGTCACCACCTCCTCGCACACGAGGAGGCCGAGCTTGATCCCGACGCCGGCAAACCCGATGCCCTCGCCACGGGCTTTTGTGCTCGCCGCCAGGTCGTGGTAACGGATCAGGTCGCGGCGCTTCATCCCCGACCCGTTATCGACGGCCTCCAGCGTTCCTTCCGCCTGATGAGCGGTGAATGAGATCAGGCTGGCGCCGGAATCCAGCGAATTGGCGACGATTTCGGTCAGAATCGTCTCCTCGATGGCCCCGGGATAGGCATCCCGCAGATCTTCGAGCAGGTGCAATAAGTCGACGCGGGTCTCCCCCATCACGACCTCTCCACCGGACATATATGCCAGGCTAGCCGCGGAGTATCGGGCCCACGGACGGAAAGATCAAGGGGGAGGAATTGAGAAAAGACTCCCGCCCCCTTAACTCCCTCCTTTTGTTGTGATTGCTCGACAGGAGTACCTCTATGGATGGGACTTCTCCGAAATGTTTTCCTTCTGCCCGAGTTTAATGGCACGGTAGACCCTGCAGAACTTGGATCCTAGGGAGCTTGGGAGACAGGCCGGATGGTCCGATTGAAGAGGGCGGTATGGATTCTCCCCTTTTTGGCCACTGTGGTCGCACTTGCTCCCGCCGTCCATGGTGAAGAAACCCCTCCTGATGTCGTCTTGGGGCTCCGAGGTGGCGTCGTGCTCGTCACTCAGGATCCGGCAGGAGAAGCGGACAGCCGCGTGGGCCCGGCCTTTGCGCTCGATGCGTTGATCAGCATTGCGGATTCCTGGATGCTCGGCCTGGGATGGCTCGGGGCCACCACCACGGTGGACAATCTTGCCGTTGGGACCGCCACCGTGAGTGAGGACGTGGACATGACAACCGGCCTTCTTGTCCTCGAGTACCATCCTCGATTCAAAGGCTTTGCGCCGTATGGCGTGGTGGGGGTGGGGGTCACACGCGTCGCTTTCGGAAGCACCACCGTCGGATGCGCTTCGAATCCGCTTATCTACGTCATTTGCGCGGCTGCACTCGATGACGACGATGACGAATCCGATACGGTGTTTGCCGCCAAGGTCGGGCTCGGACTGGATTATTTCTTCACCCTTCACCGACCGCCTGGCGCTCACCTCGGAAATCGCGTGGGTCTACAACAGCCCGGCTGAAAGGATATTTGCGGTCGGCGGGGTTGTGCAAGGCAGAAGGGAACTGGACCTCAGCAGGCTCACCGCGCTCCTGGGCGTACGATTATATTTCCATTTTGGGGACTAGCCCAAACCGAAGAAGAAAAGGGATTACTCTACTTTGTGCTTGGGGCGCTAGGCTACCTTAACTGACATGGCCCCGTGACGAGAGCGTCGAAATCTAGAATGTCCCCTTTTCCGTTCCCTTTTCTGTTCTCTTTACTATCTGGCTTGTCACCGCAGATAGCCTGTGTTACATTGTCTGACATGAAAGGCGTGGTAACAATCCGACTCGACAAGAAGCTCGAGCGAACCCTGGACCAGGTCTGCAGGCGGTCTGGTCGGACACGCAGCGAGGTGGTTCGAGATTCTCTGAGGCGGCAACTTGCCTTGCTTCGATTCGAGCAGCTTCGCGAGAAAGTCATGCCGTTTGCTGAGGCCCGAGGCTATCTCACCGACGAGGACATGTTTAAGTCGGTGTCGTGAGAGTCTTTCTCGACACCAACGTCCTGGTGAGTGGGTTCGCGACGCGCGGTCTCTGCACAGACGTGATCCGACACGTCCTCGCCGAGCATGAGCTCGTGACCTCCTCCCCAGTGCTCGAGGAAGTCCGGCGAGTTCTCCGCCGAAAACTTCGCCTCCCATCCGATACGGTCGAAGACCTGCTCTCCTTTCTTACCGAATACCGAGTCTTGCCCAAGAAGCAGCCCACCCTCCAACTCCTCGAGGTGGATGCGGCCGATCGCATCGTACTGGCGTCGGCAGTCGGGGCGCGAGCGGACATGTTCGTGACAGGTGACAAGAAGATCTTGCAGGCGAGCAAAAGGGTGGCAGGCATGCGGATCATTGATCCAAGAGGATTTTGGGACAGCGTGAGGACTCAACCGAAACTATGACCGGTGGGTAGACGCGGGCAGCAGTCCCCTTTTGGTGAGCCGCCTGGGAC
>JBFKNO010000298.1:0-3628 GCA_041629275.1 Nitrospiraceae bacterium | reverse complement strand
GATACGAAAAGAATGACCGACTCGACTCCGAGGAGCATGCCTCGGTACCTGTGCGAACCATGGCGATACATGTGCGTCGGTGTTCGAGAAGAGCCTAGGGTGAGGAGGCAACCTGTCGGTACAGGTTGATCGTCAAATCCGCCATCCGCTCTTTGGTGAATTCATTGTCTACGCGTTGCCTTGCGCGCGCTCCCATCTCGCTTCGAAGCGACTCGCTCTCGATGAGACTCGCCAGAGCGGCGCGGAGGGCATCCACGTCCCCCGGGGGAACGACGAGCCCGGTTTCGCCGTGCTGGTTGACCCAGGGTACCCCCGAAGCGAGGTCCGTGCTCACCACCGGCTTGCCGCAGGCCATGGCCTCGAGCTGGACTATGCCGAACGCCTCGTTGACTCCGATGGAGGGCAGGACGAACACATCGCAGGCGTGATACAAGCTCACGAGCTCCTGCTCCTCGACATCCCCAAGGAAAAACGTCCGCTGCTCAATGCCGAGTTGACGCGCGAGGTCTTTGAGGCTGGGGAGGAGAGGACCGGTTCCGACAAGCGTAAGCGTGGCGTCAGTATGCTGCATTGCCCGGAGCAGTATGTCGACGCCCTTGTAAGTGACCATTCGCCCGACGAAGAGGATGAGGGGCGCTTGCAGACGACTGCGTAGCGACTGTGCTCGTCGTGACACTTCTGGGTTGGAGGCGAAATGTGCGAGGTCGATTCCGAAGGGAATGACGGTCAGCTTGGCTCGAAAATCCTGTAGCTCCTGTGCGTGGAGCGACAGCGCCGGCGAGGACACGACGATCTTCTCGGCGCGCTGGAGCGCGTGTCGCATGAACGGCCTGTACAACCGATAGAGTCGGGCTTGTCTCACGACCTCGCTGTGAAACCAGACGATGAGCTTGCCCTCGGGCTTTGTGAGCAGATACGAGAGCGTGGCCAGGGGATTGGGCTCGTGCAGCACGAACAGATCCGCCTGCTGTTTGCTGACCCAGTAGGGAAACGAAGGGCAGATGGCGACTGACCGGACGGAGCCATAGCAGGCGATGCGGCTCACGGAGACTCCGTTGACCACCTGGTGAGTCGTGCGCGGCCCGCTGCTTGCGACCAGGACGCGGGACTGGCAACTGGACGCTTCCTCCTCGCAGAGCGATTGGAGGAACCGTTCCATCCCGCCGTTGATGGGCGGGTAAAACTTGCCGAGGTGACAGACTCGCATCAGCGCCGTTCCAATATCTCTTCGTACACGTGCTCGACTCGCCGTGCATGGGTGTGAATGTCGAAGTAAGTCTCCGCGCGTCGGCGGCCCGCTTCCCCCATTCGGGCGCGAAGCGACTTGTCTCTCACGAGTCGGAAGATTTCCGCGGCGAGCGCGTCGGCATCCCCGGCGGGCACCATGATGCCTGCGCGGCCATTCTCCCCGAGAACCTCCGGGACGCCCCCCAGCCCCGTCGCCACCACTGGCCGGCCACAAGCCATCGCTTCGAGCACGACAAGCCCAAAAGGCTCCGGCTCTATGGAGGCATGAACCACGACGTCCAGGTCCGCCATGACCATGGGCACATCCGCGCGATACCCCACAACATGGACGACGGAGCTCAAACCGGAGTCCGCCACCTGCTTTTCGAGGACCCGACGAAATCCTCCATGTCCAGCGGTGCTGTAGATCTCGTCGCCGACGACGAGAAACCGAGTCTCAGGGGCCAGGCTGTGAATGCGCCTTGCCGCGCGCAAGAACACTTGCTGACCCTTCCACCTCGCCAGCACGCCGACGATTCCGACTAGAGGCGTTTCTTCCGAAACGCCCAGCTCGCGGCGGATCCTCCCCCGGCGCAGCCGCGGAGAATAACTCTGCAGGTCAATACCATTGTGAATTGCCACGACGTTGGTCGCACCTAAGTCAGCCGCATGCCGCTTGACGGCTTCAGAGTTGGTGATGATGCGCTCCGCACATTGCCGCCCAAGCCTCGCGATCAGGTACTCCCAACAGCCGGCTGTCAAGAAATCATGGAGATGCCAGACGACGGGGACCCTGGACAGACGTCCAGCAATCGCGCCCGCGACATGGGCTTTCAACCCGTTAGTATGGATCAACGAAGGCTTCGCAGCCCTGATGGACCCGGCTAGCGCCGCCACGAATCGAATAAACTGGGGGAGGGCCGTTGCCCCACGCACCGCAGAGGATCGCTGCCCGCGAAGACTGAGTCGTTGCAACCGAGGGGGCAGGTCCAGGGGCTCATAGGGGACCTGCATCTGGGCGATCGTCTCGGCCAAGATTCCGTTGCCGGGTGCCACCAGGGCAGGCTGGAACCGCGTTCTGTCGAGACATTCCAGAAGCCCGAGGAGGCACTTCTCGGCTCCGCCGATCGCTCCGAAGGGATTCACGTACAGAATGGAATGACTCATGAGTGAGTGCTGGAAGCGTGCCCATTCCTTCTTGCGATGTCCCTGTAAACCTCGACCATGCCGGCCGCGTAGGTCGTCCATGAAAAGCGACCGGCATGGGCAAAGCCCGCTTCCCTCCGTGCTCTCCAGCGATCCGGGTGTTGCCGCTGCTCGCCAAATAGCCCCAAAACCGCGTTCCGCCATCCGTCGATGTCCCCTACCGCGGCATACTGCACGGCATCACCGCCGACCTCGCGGAGGACGGGAATGTCGCTCGCGACGACCGGAGTTCCGCACGCCAATGACTCGATGACGGGGAGACCAAACCCTTCGGCCTCTGACGGGAGGAGCGCGACTGACGCACGCCTGTAGAGTGAGGCGACGACCCGCTGTGGAAGAAACGGTACGTTCACGATGGCTTCCTTCACCCCGAGCTGCGCGGCCACGCGTTGCTGCTCCGGCGTCAACACCCCACCGACCCGAATCAGCCTGGCACGGGGGACACACTTCTTGATGCTCGCGAACCCTTTGAGCAGCAGGTCGATGCGCTTCCGGGGAGCCGTGCTCCCAACGTGAATGAGCTCGGGCGCATCGTCCACCGGTGGCCCAAGGTATGCTTCAGCCTCCGGGTCCGCGGAAGGGTCCGGATGAGGACGATAGGCCGGATGGACGCCGTTGGGTATGACCAGAACACGATCCGCGGGAACAAGTCTCCATGCCAGGAGCTCGTCTTGCGTGGCGACACTGTCGCACGTGACCCGGTACACGCGTGATAGCCCCCTCAGGGTCCGCCGGGCCATCGCCCTAAGCGCATATGAGCGGGGCGTCCCGCCTGCGTCTAGGAGACAGCGGAAGGCGTCGAGATCATGGCACGTGACGATCGTGCGATCTGGAGGTAACTCATGAGCGAGGTGGGCATAGCTGTGATCAAGGATATGAAAGATATCGAAGCGTTCCCGTATCATTCTGACCAGAGTCGGGTAGTCACAAAATCTTGCTAAAAACCGATCGGCGTTGTGGAGAAGGCGCGACTCCTTGGCCAGGCGGGAAAATCGTCGGCGCATCGGAGGGCAAACTCGGATCGCACGACAGAACTCGCTGTGCCGCTGGCGAAGGGTGGTATCAAGCATATCCGCGACGAGATCCATGCTCGGCCAGAACTCCTCTGCGAAATCGTCGATCAAGGCTACCCGAGCGGAAGGGTTCATGGTTGCTTGGACGCGCCGACCCACGCGTGACCGAGGAGCGTGCTCGG
>JBFKNO010000297.1:0-3633 GCA_041629275.1 Nitrospiraceae bacterium | reverse complement strand
CGTCAGCAGCGGCGCGCCGCAGCCCGATTGGAGCCCCTCGGCCAGCAACTTCGATGCGGTATCGGAGTGGAATCGACGCAGGTCGGCGTCCGTGAATCGCACGGGCTTTTGAGAATCAAATGCCTCGCCCGCGGGCGTATCGTCGAGCTCGACCATGCCGCCGGCTTCGAGCAGGCCCTTCCCCGAGGGGAAATCCAGGACATGGCGGCGGAACCGCTTGCCGGCGGGGTCGTGGAGATACAGGCTCGCGGCCTCGTGGGGGACGACGCGTCGCAAGGCACCGACGATCCGCGCGAAGAGATCGCGCAACTCGAGCGTCGACACGACCGCGTTGTTGACCTCCAGCAGGAGCTGCAGACGGTCCCGCTCGCGAGACAGGTCCCGGTAGTTGAGGACGTTGTCCACGGCGACCGCAACCTGCCGGGCCGCCTGCTGGAGGAACTCGAGATTCGCTTGCGCGTAGGTTTCGTTCTCAACACTCGCAAAGACCAGGGAGCCGAGCCGGTGCAGGGACGTCGTCAAGGGGACCGCACAGAGGGAACGGATCCCGTCCTCACGCATCAAGGCCATCGCACTGGGAAAGCGGAGCTCCGTCGAGATGTCCGGAATGACCAGCGCCTGCTGGGTCTGCCAAACGACCCCGGCGGGGTGGGTGTCGATCTCCCATTCCTTGCCCCCCACGATCTCGTTGGGGATGTTGGCCTGGATCACGGAATCCTTCATCACGTTCCGTTCGGGCACATGCAGAACCAGTCCGATGAAATTGACGGGCACGATCCGCGGGAGCCGCCTGGCGAGGTCCTGGAGGAGCTCAGTCAGATCCCGGTGCTCGGAGATGGACTTGGACACCTCGAGCAGTGCGTGGTACGGCTCGGGACTGCAGCCGGGCGGGGGGGTATGCGACGCGTCATCCATGGCCATGCCGATCGGCGACAACGATACCAGATTCGGGGCGGAAGGTTCACGTCACGGCTGATGACTACATGATCAGTTCCGCGAGCCCGTAGAAGGAGCGGGTTCGCCCGCCGCGCCCGCATCCCGCGCCAGGGCGAGCGTCGAGCTCCATGCGAGCGAACCGATCAGGACGGTCAGTCCGGCACCGATCCGGATCTGACGCACACATCCGTTCCGTGAGTCGTGCATGAGAGCGTTCAGCAAGATGTCCCACCGGGGCGCGTCACCACGAGCCCCGGAAAGGCTTGAGCCTAGCCGGGCCGCGCGGCGGCGACCAGCGTGGAGGCGTCGTACTCGAGCAGGTCGCCGATGCGCGGGATGGTCACATCGGCCGGGGGGTACTTGTTCAGCACGGCCGGATCGTGGGCGTAATGCCCCTGTCGGGGAAAGACGGTGGTGACGCGCGGGCCCCAGACGTCCTTGACGGCCGTCAGGATCCGCAGCTTGTCGTCCACGAGAACGTAGTGATCGGCAGGATACCGGCGCGCGACATCGTCGAGCTCTTGCTCCTTGTGTATGTAGATGAGCACGCAGCCGTCGACCGCGTCGTGGAGACCCGACCGCTCGATCTTGCGGGGCTGGAACACCACGTCACCGTCGGACAGGATGACCGGGGTCCCCCAGGTCTTGCAGCGCTCGACGACGTCGAGCGAGTCCGGGAAGAGGCGGTTGGCGAAGGGGTAGTTGACGAGAAAGGCGGAGACCTCGAGGAGCTCCGGACCGCTGCCATACTCGACCCGGTACCGCTGCAAGGCGCCCAGATAATCCGCGTAGCCCAGCTCCGACCTCAACGTCTCGAAGATGGCCCAATAATCCTGCTGGCATTTCGAGCCAACCGTCCGCTCCAAATAGCGCCGCAGGTCGGCCGTGACGCGGTCGTTGTCCAGAAGGGTATTGTCGACATCGAGGAGAATGACGATCGGTGTCGAGGGAATCTTTAGGCACCCTGCTGTGCGGCCGGGTCGGCCGCGCTTCTCAGCCCTGCTCCTTCGGGTCGTGCCACCCGCCGAAGTCCGCGACGAGGGCCTGCGACTCTGCCGGCCCCCAGGTCCCGGGCTCGTACTCGTAGACCTTCGTCCGCATCTTGAGCACGGGGTCGACGATGCGCCACGCGGCCTCGACGCCGTCCTGCCTGGCGAAGAGCGTGGCGTCGCCGAGCATCGCGTCGCCGATCAGCCGCTCGTAGGCGGCCATCTCGTCCCCCTGCTGGCGACAGACGAAGAGCTCGATCTCCTCTCCCCTCATGCCCTCTCCCGGGACCTTCGCCCGGGCCCCCACCGCCACGGCCACCTGGTCCGGCCCCAGCCGGAAGCGGACGTAGTTAGCGCCGCCCGGCAGCGACTCCCCGAACACGTCCTGGGGCGGCCGCTTCAGCTTCACGGTCACCTCGGTCGCGGTGACCGGCAGGCACTTCCCGGCACGGATGAAGAAGGGCACGTCCTGCCACCGCCAGGAATCGACATGGACCCGCATCGACGCGAAGGTTTCCACCTGGGAATCGGCGGCCACCCCCTCCTCGTCACGGTAGCCGCGGACCTGTCCCCTCACGAGGCTGCGGCCGGTCAGCGGGCGGATCCCGCGAAACACCTTGGCGCGTTCGTCGCGCAGCGCCTCACCCTCGGGGCCTACGGGCGGCTCCAAGGCCAGGTTGGCCAGGGTCTGGAGGAGATGATTCTGCACGACGTCACGGATGGCGCCGGTTTCCTCGTAGAATCGTCCGCGTCCTCCCACCCCGAACTTCTCCGCCATCGTGATCTGGACGCTCTCCACGTAATTACGATTCCAGATGGGCTCCAAGAAGGTGTTCGCAAAGCGGAAATAGAGCAGGTTCTGGATCGATTCCTTGCCGAGATAATGGTCGATGCGAAAGATGGCCGATTCGTCGAAGGCGCGGGCGAGCGTCCGGTTCAGCTCGCGGGCGGATGCCAGGTCCCGGCCGAAGGGTTTCTCCACGACCACGCGGGCGCCGCCGGCACAGCCTGATCTGCCCAGGGATTCGACGACCTTCGGGAACAGGCTGGGCGGGATCGCGAGGTAATACAGCGGACGCCGGGCCTTGCCCAGGGCCTTGCGCAATCGGTCATAGGTGGACTCGTCGTTGTAATCCCCGTGCACGTAGTGAAACAGCTCCGAGAGCTTGGCCAGCGCCCGCTCGTCCAGGCCCTCGCCGGACTGCTCCACGCTCGCACGGAGCCGGTCACGCAGCTCATCGGCGCCTCGCTGCTCCCTGGCCACGCCGATGACGGGCACCGTGAGACGACCCCGCGCCACCATCGCGTGCAGCGCCGGAAAGATCTTCTTGAAGGCCAGGTCCCCGGTTGCGCCGAACAGGACCAGGGCATCGGATTCTGATTCCGACGGCTTCATGTTTCGCCCCCCATATCATGCTCACACGCTCGCTGAAATGTTAGCAAAAAAAGGGGACATTCTACTTTTCATGCTGCTGGCTGCACCGCAGAACAGAAGCTATGGCTGCAGTCTCGGTCCGAGAAAAGCAGAATGTCCCACTCTTGTCCAAAATAGCGCGTTGTGGTCCGTCCGGGGCAAGGGGCACGCCCGTCCTGCTCAGCGCTCCGGTTCGACCGCACTGGGCCTCGCAGGCGCTCGGCTGCGGATCTTGCTGCGTGCAACCCAGAGGGGCACGCAGCTTCGGACAGTCCTCGCCGTCCGGTCCCGGTG
>JBFKNO010000296.1:0-3635 GCA_041629275.1 Nitrospiraceae bacterium | reverse complement strand
GGCGAAGCCGATCCACATGTACTTGCCCACGCGTCCCTCGGCTTCCGGCTGCCGGGCCACGGCCTCGATCATCTTGCCGAAGATATAGCCGATTCCGACACCGGCGCCGGCAAATCCCGCCGCCGCCAACCCCATCCCAACCAGCGCTGCTGCTGCGGATTCCATTGTCGTTCAACCTCCAATCTAGGAAACAACAGTCTTGAGTTTTGAGTTTTGAGTTCTTAGTTTTGAGTTTTAAGTTGAGAGCCCCTTTCTATTCTATCTATCTTCCAACTAAGAACTGAAGACTCAAAACTCAAAACTTCCTTTTCCGCTAATGCGCGTGCTCTGCGTGCCCGTGAAGGTTCAGCGCGTCTCCCATGTAGACGCAGGTCAACACGGTGAAAATATAGGCTTGAATGAAGGCGATGGCGATCTCGAGGCCGTTGATGGCGATCGTGAACACGAACGGCAGCCAGCCGACCAAGAGCGGAAGCGACAGGGCCATCCCGAACAGCACGGCCAGGACCGTGTGGCCGGCCGTCATGTTGGCGAAGAGCCGGACGGCCAGGGACAGCGGCCGCGCGAGCTGGCTGATGACCTCGATCGGCACCATGAGCGGAAGCAGCCAGGCCGGCGTGCCTTCGGGAACCAGAATGCCGAAAAACTTTGCGCCGTGCTTCATGAGGCCGACGACCAGGCTCATGCCGTAGACGAACAAGGCGCCGAGGCCGGTCACCACGATCTGGCTGGTCACGGTGTACGAGCCGGGGATCATGCCGAGCAAATTGCAGAACAAGATGAAGACGAAGAGAGTCGCGATGAAGGGAAAGAACTTCATCCCCTCCTTGCCCATGGTATCCATGATCATGCCGCGAATGAAATCGACCAAGACCTCGGCCATGCTCTGCAGCTTCGTGGGGACCAAGCCCTTCCGGGCACCGGCCGCGATCAGCAAGAAGGCGACGAGCCCGACCACCACCCACATCATGAGCACGGCCTTGTTGATGCACAGGTTGTGGCCCAACAGCGGCAGGTCGACGTAGCAATGGAGCTCGAATGCGTGGAGAGGATCTTCCATCACGAATCCAACGGACGTGAAACGTACAACATGAAACGTGAAAAGACCGGCCCAATCATGTTCTTACGGCTCCGTTTTTCACTCCTCACTCCTCACTGTTCTTTCGGCCACTGCTGAGCCCTTCGGTACGCGTTTCGAATCCCGGCGATGATACCGAGCACGAGGCCGATGACGATTCCCCAGGGACTCGAGCCGAGGAGGTAGGTATCGATCAGCCACCCGACCCCACCTCCGACGATCAGCGAAGCGAGCAGCTCGGTCCCGATGCGAACCGCCTGCCCCAAGCCTGCGTAGAACGGGTCATTCGAAGAGGGCACGGTGTGGAGAGCAATCTGCGCGGGGCGCGGCACGACAAAGCGAGTCGCCTTCATCGTCCTTCAATGCGTCCGCGGCGTCCGCGCGTCCGGCGCGGCACAAGAACGGGCCATTCAAGCAAAATCGTCCCGCGAATGTCAAGGAGAAGCGAAGCCCCAGGGGGGAGGAGCGCGACGCGCGCCGGACATTGCCCTGTGCAGGAGACGAGGTGCGCCCGAGATGCCGACCTGCGCGAGGCGGACTGATCCGCGGCGTCCTGGCGCGTCCCGTTCACGATATGCTAGAAACATCCCTATGATCCGTCCCTCCCGCGCGCGATTTCTCATGGCCGAGCGGCCGGAGCCGCTCGTGCTGTCACGGCCCCTGCCGGAGGCGGATCCCTTCGACCTGTACCGGCGCTTGGCGGCCCGCTCCCCGTCGTTCCTTCTTGAGAGCGGACGCGGCGGGCCGGGCACGGCCAGATACTCCTTTCTGTGCTCGGACCCCTACCTCACCCTGTCCGCCAAGGACGATGCCTACCAGCTTCGCACGCGAGACGGCGTCGAGACCGGCCTCGGGGACTCATTCCAGACTCTCGCACGCCTGCTCAGGCGCTCACGCATGCCCAGGCCAGAGGGCTTTCCTCCATTCTTCGGCGGCGCGATCGGCTATTTCGGATACGATCTCGTGCGGCGCTTCGAGCCTATCCCCAGCATCGCCGTGGACGATCTGGGCCTTCCCGATCTCCTCTTCGCCTTCGTCGACCTCGTCGCGGCGGTCGATCATACGAGCCGGACGCTGGATCTGATCTTCGCGCCGCCGCTCGAACGGCTCCTCGGCGAGCCACGAGAAAAACTCTACCGCGAGGGATGCGATCGGCTGGCGGAGCTCGAGGCGCGACTGGCCACTCCCCGACCGGCGGGCACCCCCGCTGAGCTGGATGCGTTCGCGATCACTCCTGATCAGATCCGGGCCGACTATGTTGAGCGGGTCGCGCACTGCAAGGAGTACATCGCGGCCGGCGATATTTACCAGGCCAATGTCTCCCACCGATTCACGATCAGCCCCGGGGGCTCGACGCCGTGGGACGAGCATGCCGTGGCGCAGGGTCTGTACGGTCGCCTTCGGGCGGTGAATCCGTCTCCGTTCTCGGCGCTGCTGGATCTCGGCGCCGTCACGCTCGTCAGCTGTTCGCCGGAACGGCTGGTCCGGCTCCAGGATCGCCGCGTCGACTCGCGTCCCATTGCGGGCACGAGGCCGCGCGGCGCTCTCCTGCAGGAGGATCGCCGGCTGGCGGAGGAGCTGCTGACGAACCCCAAGGAACGCGCCGAGCACATCATGCTGGTCGACCTCGAGCGCAACGACCTCGGCCGGGTGTGCCGGTATGGATCCGTGCGCGTGGATGAATTCATGGTGATCGAGCGGTATTCGCACGTCAGCCATATCGTGTCCAATGTGACAGGGACGCTCCGAGACGAGCTCGACGCCTTCGACGTGGTGCGCGCGGTCTTCCCCGGCGGCACGATCACCGGTGTGCCGAAGATTCGATGCATGAATATTCTCGAATCGTTGGAGCCTGTCCGGCGCGGTCCCTATACCGGCGCGCTGGGCTATGTCAGCTGGAGCGGGGACCTGGATCTCAACATCATCATCCGGACGCTCGTCCTGACGGGGGGGCGCGGGTACGTACAGGTCGGCGCCGGCATCGTCGCGGACTCCGATCCCCTGACAGAGTACGACGAGACGCTTTACAAGGCGCAGGCCTTCTTCGAGGCGCTCCGGAAGGATGTGAATCGTGAAACGTAAATCCATAACCGTTGATGGCTATGAGCAGGGATGGAAGACATTATTGATTCTTCACCCTGGCAGTGACATCCACGTTCCTCCCCTTTGTAAGGGGCCTGCCCGCCGAAGCCTTGGAGAAGGCGGGAGGCGGGGTGGGGTAGACCGGAAAGTTTTGAGTTTTGAGTTTTGAGTTTTGAGTTTTGAGTTTTGAGTTTTCTGTTGTGAGTTGTGAGTTAAAAACCAGACAACTCAGAACTCATGACTTAAAACTCACAACTGGATTCGGCTACCTCCCCTAGCCCCTCCCTATAAAGGAGGGGAACCACGGCTCGGTTCACGTTCAAAGACTACTGATCTGCGAGCATCGAATGACATGTGGATCTACCTGAACGATCGCTTTGTGGCGGAGGAAGACGCCCGGATCTCCGTGTTCGATCACGGGTTCCTGTACGGCGACGGCGTCTACGAAACGCTGCGGTCCTATGCGGGCCGGTTT
>JBFKNO010000295.1:0-3647 GCA_041629275.1 Nitrospiraceae bacterium | reverse complement strand
CCTGACATCCTTTTCCGTAAATCTCCCCTTGTGTCGCGACACCATTCAGTAGAGCGCTCCCCGGAGGCAGCGTCAGACGCTGCAGCTACAAAATCAAGACCGTGGGGAGAGGGCTGGGGTGAGGGATGCATGGCCCTACTCCGGCAGCAGCAGCTCCTGCCCCACGAAAATCAGGTCAGGATTGTCGTCAAGGCCGTTCAGGCTGCGAAGCGAGGGATAGCGCACCTTGTAGCGGCGCGCGATCTTCCAGAGCGTATCCCCCGGCTGCACGACCACGATGCGGGGCATGTCGCCGTCCGGCTCGGTCGGCTCGTCGAACGTCGTGCCGTTGAGAAGCGGGTCGGTCGTCGCCTCCTCCTCGGCCGGGCGAGCCGTCACGCCCACGCCGGCCTCCAGCTCGGGCTTGGGCTCCTGCGCCGGGGGGCGCGCCCTCGCAGGCGCCTTGTAGGACTCCGTGAAGCCCGCGAGTTGCTGTTGCAGGCGGCTCATCTGAGTCTTGAGCCCGCGACTCGCCCGCAACACCTCCTCGCGTTCATCCCGCAAGCGCGCCAGCTCTTCACGCTGCAAGTCGATCACCTGGCGGGCCTCCTCGTATCGACGCTCGACCTCGCGCAGCTGCCCTTGCAGCTGGGCGCGCGCCACTTCGGCCGCCGACAGCGCCTGCCGACGGGCCTCCATCTCCACGCGCAGATCGGCGAGCATTCGCTGGGCCTCCCGGCTCTGTGATTCCCACACATGCGTCGAGAGCTTCCGGTCGTCCAGCGCCGGGTCGTACACGCCAAGCTCCAGGGCCGCACAGCCGGCGAGCAGTGCGATGAGAGGAAGGATAATTGTATCAAGACGCATCAGCTTCACTTTTGTCTTCGCCTCTGCACCACCCTCACCCTAGCCCTCTCCCCTCAAGCTCGTAGCTGCAGCGTCTGACGCTGCCTCCGGAGGGCGCCATAAGATGGCGCAGCTACAACGACTTCATGCGGCTCTCGTCTCCCGTAGCAGCAGCATCTCATGCTGCCTCGGGAAAGGCGCCATAAGATGGCGCAGCCACAAGGACTTCTTGCGCCTCTCGTCTCCCGTAGCGGCAGCATCTCATGCTGGGAAGAGGGCCGCCACTCCTCCCCCTCTCCCCCCTGGGGGAGAGGGCTGGGGTGAGGGGGATCCTCACCACTGGTTGTACGGTACTCCATTGGAGCCGACCAAATCGGATCCCGAAAACACATCGAAGACCCCGCTCTCCGTCGGCTCGATGATCTCCTGCCACGTGGACGGCGAGCGCGTGAACGGGTCCACCGGGAGCGCGCGCAGGTAGCCCGCGGAGACCAATTCCTCCAGGCTCTCCGGATAGGCGCCTTTGTCGGCCCGGTGCTGGTCCAGGACGTCACGCATCGTGAACAGGTCCTGCCTGAGCGCCGCCTCCCGCGCTCTGAGGACGGACCCGTGGTACGACGGCACCGCCAAGGTCGCGAGGATTCCGACGATCGTCACCACGATCATCAGCTCCAGGATTGTAAACCCGCGCGACGCATGGCCCCTGCGCTCACCAGTCGCGATACCGAGTCCCGTCCAGCGCTGTTCCCTCGCTTTGCGTGGACAGATCATAGACATCTTCCCCGCACCACGTCGAGCTGTCGGGTCCATCGGAGTAGCAGCGAAGGATCCAGTCGACCTTTCCCGTCAGGGGGTCGAGGGGAACCTTCCGCAGGTATCGGCGAGTCGTGGTGCCCCGCACCGTCGCTTCCTCACCGGTGAGTGTGACGCCCAGCAGGCTGTCCAGCGATTTGGGGTACCCATAGACGCTGCTAACTTCCTTGCAGCTGAGCTGGTTCTTCACGCACAGCGGCCCCAGCAGGATATCCCCGTCCCGGTTCCACTCGAGCTTGAAGGTGTCGATCGCCGACCTCACCGCCCGGAGCTGCTGGCGCAACTGGATTTCCCGGGTTCGCTGCGCAGCCATCTTTGAAAACGGCATGGCCACGGACGCCAGGACGAGCACGATGGCGAGCGTGGCCAAGAGCTCGAGCAACGTGAACCCGGACTCCTTCACCGGATCCTCACGATGCCCCTTCCCGGCCGGGGCGGCTGCCCCGCCTTCCTCGCCGTCGTGATGCTGGGCATTTCCACCGAGACGGTCGACACGCCGGGAGCCTTCGCCGCGAAGGTGAGCACCGCCAAGGGGCCGGTCCCGGCGATCGCCTTGCCCTCACGATGCACGGTCAGTTGAAGGCTGCCTCCCGCTCGGTCCGTGGAGACCTCGAAAGAGGTCTTGCCGTCGCCCTGATTCAAGAGCTGCCCTTGTACCACCCCCTTGAACTCCAGGACATCCTGATCGAACAAGACCGACACCACCCCGCTCTCGAGCCCGACGAGCTTGTCGGCCAGGAGCGCAATTTGAAACGAGTTGTTGACGGACGTGGTGAATTCCTGGGGACTGACGGAGAGGGACGCGCCTTCCGCGCCGCCTTGTTGAGTGCCCGTGGTGCGGCCCGCCTTCGATCCCGCCGGCTCGGACGCCCCGGCGGGAGCCGTGTACGATGCCGGTTCCGGCCCCGGCACGTTCAACTGAGGTTGGTCACGGCGGAGAAAGACCGGTTGGTTCGAATAGAAATATTCGGTCCCGGACCAGACGGTCTGGGTGGCCGGGCTCGGAGGGGTCATGGATTGCAGGACCTTCGGCGTGATGGTCGCGACGATCTCCGTGGTCACCCGCTGGGTGTCGTAGGAGGTCAGGAGCGAGCCCAGCCCGGGGATGTCCCCCAGGAGCCACGGCGCGCTCTTGGTTTGCCTGTCCTCCTCCTGGATGAGCCCCGCGATCACGATGGTCTCCCCGTCCTTCACGTTGAGCGTGGTTTCCGTCGTCCGATTCCCGAAACGGTTGGACTCGATGCGGGGCGATTCCTGCAGCACCACGACATCCCCGATGCGCACAAACTCGATTCTCAACTTGAGCGACAGCTCGTTGTGCAGGTTGATCACGGGTTCCACGGTCACCTTGACGCCCGTGTCACGGAACTCGATGGACGTGACGGTGGAGGTCGTCGGCACCGAGCCCGTCGTGGTGGTGCCGGGAAGTACGTTGGTCGTGGAGAGCAAGATCGGCTCCTTGGCGCCGATGTTGATCTCCGCCTTTTGATTGTTCCCCACCCGCAACCGGGGCGAGGCCAGGACTTTGCTGTCCGTCACCGACTTAAGGAAGTCAATGATCAGCGTGGTCGGCAAGGTCAGGACGACGTTGTTTTTCCCGATATTGCCGAGCTGGCTCAGGGTGAACTGCTGCAGCAAAGATTGCGTGATCGTCCCGGAAAACCCGGGTGGCACGAGGCCCACGCCGGCTTGTTTGGTGAAATCCAACCCATAGGTCTCTTGCTGGGTCCGCGTGACCTCGAGCACCTCGACCTCGAGCAGGACCTCGGAGTCCTTGCGGTCATTGGCCAGAATGATACGCTCCGCCAGGTTGAGCACGTCCGGAGTCTCACGCACCACAACCGCGTTCAGCTTCTCGTTAGCGTAGAGCCGCTTGACGTTCAGCATGGTCTTGAGGAGCGTGACCATGTCCTTGGCTTTGGAATTGGAGAGGTAAAAGGTCCTGATCATGAGGTCCTGATATTGCTCCTGCTTTTGCTTGGTATTGGGGCTGATCAGGAGCGTATTGG
>JBFKNO010000294.1:0-3648 GCA_041629275.1 Nitrospiraceae bacterium | reverse complement strand
TCCGAGTGGCACGCAGCGAGTTCCGCAGCCGAGCGGATGCGAGGGTTAGTGCGGTCGAACCGCAGCGCTGAGCAGGGCAGGTTTGGCCCCTGCGGCAACGAATGGGGATCGATTGAGTTAACCGCCTCACTCACGTAAAGCTCCTAGCAAGACCCGCCGATCGCCTCCATGCGGGTGTGGGTGGATGCCTGATCCCTCGCGTTCAGCCGGGCGTGGAAGTCCCGCCGGAACTCGGCAAACTGTCCTTGTCCGATCGCCGACCGGATGCGCTGCATCAGGTCGGCAAAGTAGTGCAGATTGTGCAGGGTGTTCAACCGGGCACCGAGCATTTCCTTTGCCATGAAGAGATGATGCAAATAGGCGCGGGAATATTGCGCACAGACGGCGCAGGTGCAGCCGGGGTCCAGCGGCCGCTCGTCTCTCGCATACTGCGCCTGCTTGATGACGACGCGGCCCGAGGAGGTAAACAGCCATCCGGTCCTGCCGTGGCGGGTCGGGATGACGCAGTCGAAGAGATCGATGCCGCGCGCGACCCCCTCGACCAGATCCTCGGGCATGCCCACCCCCATCAGGTAGCGTGGGCGGTCGTGCGGCAGCTCGGGCACGCTGGCCTCCAGCATGGCGTGCATGACCGCTTTTTCCTCGCCGACGGACAAGCCTCCCACCGCGTAGCCGTCGAATCCCAGACGCACCAGCTCCCGCGCCGCGCGGGCCCGCAAGTCGGCATGCTGTCCGCCCTGGACAATGCCGAACAGCCCCTGGTCGGACCGGCGGCGCGCGGCGAGGCAGCGACGGGCCCAAAGCATCGTCCGTCTCAAGGCCTCCTCGACAACCTCGCGCGGACTGGGCAGCGCCACACATTGGTCCAGCACCATCACCAGATCCGACCCCAAGCCCTCCTGGATCTCCACGGCCCGTTCCGGGGTGATGTGATGCGTGCTGCCGTCGAGATGCGATTGAAAGGTCACACCGTCGTCGGTCACCCGGCACATGTTCGCCAGGCTTAAGATCTGAAACCCGCCGCTGTCCGTGAGCACCGCGCCGGGCCAGGACATGAACCGGTGAAGCCCCCCCAGCTCCGCCACCAGCTCATACCCTGGTCTGAGGTATAAATGATAGGCGTTGCAGAGGATCAGGCCGAACCCCAGGGCTCGAAGATCCCCGGGCTCGACGCCCTTGACGGTTCCCGCTGAGCCCACGGGCATGAAGGCCGGCGTGTCGACCTCACCGTGCGGGGTCGTCAGGCGGCCGAGACGCGCGGACCCCGCCAGGTCCGCCTGTCGGACGACAAATTTCACAGGGGCATCCTTGGGCCGAGGGCCATCCTACATGCGGTCCGGGGCGTCAATGCCCAGCAGGTCGAGGCCATTGCGAATGACTTGCTGGACCTGTCGCATCAAGATCAGTCGCGCCGCGGTCAAGGCCGGAGTCAGGACCTCGGCGCCACGGCCCGCGGGGACGTCCGCCTCCTTCGCAAATTCCTTGTCGCGGGCGGCATCGGGATCGGCAACCGGGAGTATCCGGTGCTTGTAATAGTACGTGTGCAGGAGTGCCGCCAGCTCCTGCAGATAGAAGGTGAGCCGGTGCGGCTCGAGCGCGGCCCCGCTCCCCTGGACCACCGAGGGGTACGCGGACACTTTCTTGATCAGCGCCAGCTCGTCCGGCTGGCCCAGCAGGGTCAGGTCCCCCTCGGCGCTGGCGGGGACCGCGATCCCGCGCTCTCCCGCCCGACGGCAGAGGCTCGACACACGCGCATGGGCATATTGCACGTAATACACCGGATTGTCTGCCGATTGCTGCTTGGCCAGATCCAGGTCGAAATCCACCGGCGTGTCCGAGCGCCGCATCAGAAAGAAAAACTTCGCGGCATCCGCTCCGACCTCCTCGATAACCTCACGCAGGGTGATGAACTCGCCCGAACGCTTCGACATCTCGACCTTCCGGCCACCCCGCAACAGGTTGACCATCTGCACCAGAACCACGCGCAACCGCTCCTTGGGATGCCCATACGCTTGCACCACCGCTTGCATGCGGGGGATATAGCCGTGGTGGTCGGCCCCCCAGACGTCGACGAGGAGATCGTAGCCGCGCGACAGCTTGTCACGGTGGTAGGCGATGTCGGAGGCGAGGTACGTGTAATCGCCCCCGCGCTTCCGGACGACGCGATCCTTCTCATCTCCAAACTGTGACGACCGAAACCACAGCGCGTCGTCCTCCTCGAACACCAGCTTGCGCTCGCGCAGGTCTGCGAGCGCTTGCTCGACGGACCCCGCGCTGATCAGCGAGCTCTCGCTGAACCAGACATCCATGTCCACCCGAAAGGCCTCGAGATCGTGCTTGATAGCCGCGAGGAGCTCGCGATAGGCGAACTCTCTGCACCGGCGCACGGCCTCTTCCGGCGGAGCCTCGAGAAGCCGAGCGCCTGTCTCCTCACCCAGCCGCATCGCCACGTGCTTGAGGTACTCCCCTTGATACCCGTCCGCAGGGAAATCCGCGGCACGTCCGTGCAGCCGCTGATAATGCGCCCAGACGGAATCGCCCAGGAGCTGCATCTGCCGCCCGGCGTCGTTGACGTAATACTCATTGACCGCTTCGGCGCCGACGGCGCTCAGCAGGCGAGCCACGGCCTGGCCGACGGCGGCGTTCCGCCCGTGCCCGACGTGGAGCGGCCCCGTCGGGTTGGCGCTGACGTATTCCACCAGGACCCGCTGCCCCTTGGCCGCCTCGGATCGACCGTAGGCCGCGCCCTGTGCCTCCACCTCGCGCAAGACCTGGAGCCAGAGCTCGCGCTTGACCGTCATATTCACATAGCCCGGCCGCGCGACCTCAACCCGCTCGAACACCGTCTCCTTGTCCGCCATGTTCTGCACGATGAGCTCGGCGATCTCATGGGGAGCCCGCCGCTCCGCGGAGGCCAAGCCCATGGCGACCGTCGTGGCGAGATCGCCCCACTCGGGCCGCCTCGGCGGATCGAGCGTGAGCACCGGGAAGGGTTCCGCCTTGAGCTGGCCCTTCTCCCGCGCCTGGTGCAGCGCGCCCCGGAGCATACCCAGCACGGTTTCTCGGACGATGTCTTGGGCCAACGGCGGCGCTCCTAACTCTTTTCGCTGCAAGGAAAATTTCAACCGCGCACAATAGCACAGCGCTGCCGCCAGCTCAAGGCAGACGGGCCACGCGGACCTCCTGATCTTGCGAACGGCGCTGCAAGACATGCCGGCAGGCCGCGAGCACGGACTCGACCGGAATCACGAGGCACGGTTTCTCGACACAGGCACGAATGTGAAGCCATCCGTCACAGTGACACGGCGGCCCGGACAGGGTGACGACGGTGCGCCCTCGCGGTGCCCAGCGCACCGCCGTGGTCGGCCCAAACAGGGCGACCGTCGGCACGGCCACGGCGGCCGCCAGATGGGAGATCCCCGAATCGTGGCCAATGTACAGATCGGCGGCGGCCAGCAACCCGGCCGCACCCCTGAGGTCCAAGTCTTGGAAGGACGGCATCGGAACGGGCAGCAGATCTTGCAGCCGGGCCGACACCTCGCCATCAGCCGGCCCGACCAGGAGGACGGGGAAGAACCCGCCGTCCCGCAGTCGCATGATCAACTCGGCCAGCAGGGCCGGTGCGCAGCACTTGTGAGGGCTTCCGCT
>JBFKNO010000293.1:0-3666 GCA_041629275.1 Nitrospiraceae bacterium | reverse complement strand
TGGTCATCGCTCGGGAGCGTCCTCGCAGTGGGGGCGAGCGGTCAGCTCACGTGAGGGATCGATCAAGACCGCGTCCGCCATGAAGCTTCGACCGACGAGCATGGGATATTTCAGCCCCGTCCGGTCCACCAGGTTCACCTCCACCGTCTTGTAGAGCGTGCCGAGGCAGATGCCCAGGAGCACGACCACGCGTTTTTCTTCTCGCCCCCGGTGACGGGTGATCGTGATGTCTCGCACCACCTTCCGTTCGACGGGGACCTTCTTCCCGCCGCCATCCATCAGGATGAACCGGACCCAGCGCTCCCCCTTCTTGTCGAGTTCCTCGATCTCGACTGCATGGAGCGAGGAGACATCCGCGCCGGTGTCGAGCTTTGCGCGGAACAGGAGGTCCCCCGGGTGCACGAACACGTCCTCGATCCAGCCCACGACCGGCTTGGCGTCGGAATCTGCGGCCAGGACCGGTCCGGCGACACAAGCCGGCAGCCCCAGGATCGCCAGGGACAGGATGACGGTGCGGAACTCGACGGACTGAGGCCTCATGGGTGTCGGCTTCGTGGCCCCGGCTTCGGGGGGCCGGGTGCGCTGATCCTATAGCAAGACCGCGTCAAAAAGAACCTCTTTTTTTGGGGGACGCCTTCAGCCGGGCCCGCTCCCGGCCGAGGGTCCGTCGGTCTCCACATAGGGCTGGCGGAGCTTGACGGGCGGAGCGGCCTGCTGCCGGATCTTCGAGTTGAGCATTTCCACGAAGAGGGAAAAGGCCATGGCGAAGTAAATGTACCCTTTTGGAATATGCAGGTCGAGCCCCTCGGCGACGAGCATGACCCCGATCAGCAGAAGAAAGCTGAGCGCCAGCATCTTGATGGTGGGGTGACGGTCGATGAAGCGGCTGATAGGAGCCGACGAGGCCATCATGACCAGCACGGCAATGATGATGGCGGTCGCCATGACCCAGACCCGATTGGCCATCCCGATGGCCGTGATCACCGAGTCGAGCGAGAAGACGATGTCCAGGAGGCCGATCTGGACGATGACGCTGGCAAAAGAAACCTGCGCCGCCACCGTCATCTCCCCCTCCGAGCCCTCCAACTTGTCGTGGATCTCCAGCGTGCTCTTGACCAGCAGAAAGAGGCCTCCGACGATCAGGATCAGGTCGCGGCCGGAGATCTCCTGCTCGAGGACGGTGAACAAGGGTGCCGTGAGCCGGAGCATCCAGGTGAGCGAGAGGAGCAGCAGGAGCCGGGTGACCATGGCCACGGCCAGGCCGATGATGCGGGCCCGCTCCCGCTGGTGGGCGGGCAGCTTGCTCGCGAGGACGGAGATAAAGATGATGTTGTCGATCCCGAGGACGATCTCGAGCGCGGTCAGGGTCACCAGCGCCATCCACACCTGGGGATCAGTGAGCCAGGTCATGACGATGCCCTCTTGTCACCCGCCTTCGCAGGAAGGTTACGGCTGTCAAGCCGCGGGCGACCGCGCGGGACGGCAGCCTGCGTGACGGCAGGCGATGAACCTCAGGGTTACACGAGCAGGTTGGCAAAGGCGGTGGCCAATCCCAGGAAGCTGAGGAACCCGACGACGTCCGTCACCGTCGTCAGGATGATGGACGACGACTGCGCGGGGTCTTGGTCCAGGGCCTTCAGGCCGATCGGGATCAAGGCGCCGGACAGGCCGGCGATGCACATCGACACGATCATGGAGATGCCGATCACCATGGTCAACCCCCCCGACCGGCTCCACAGGTAGACGGCCAGGCAGGTCGTGAGCGCCACGGCGACGCTGTTGACGAACGCGACGAAGAGCTCCTTGCCGCTGACGCGGAACCACTGGGAGGGGCGAATATCCCGAAGCGCCAGCCCGCGCATGACGACGGCGAGGGATTGCGCGCCCGTGTTCCCTGACTGGCCGGCGACGACCGGGAGCAGGACCGCCAAGGCCGTGAATCTGGCGATGGTGCTCTCGAACAGGCCGACGACGAACGCGGCCAGGAAGGCGGTCAGCAGGTTGATTTGCAGCCACGGCAGGCGTTTGCGGACCGCAAAGAGCGGCGGGGAGAGCGCCCGCTCTTCGCGGCTGGCGCCGACCATGGTCTGCAGGTCGGCCGTGGCTTCCTCCTGGCTGGCCTGCAGAATGGTCTCGTTGCGGATCAGCCCCAGGATGTGTCCGTCCAAATCGACGACGGGAATCGTGAGCAGCTTGCGTTCCTGAAACAGCTCGACGATCGACTCGCGGTTCTCCATCGGATGGATGGACGGGACGTCGACCTTCATGACGGCTTGCAGACGCTCGTCGCCGGGCATCAGGAACACGTCCCGCAGTGAGAGCTGGCCGACGAGCCGCTGCTGCCGGTCGATGATGTAGATCTCGGAGAGGTCCTTGGGGCCCAGTCGGCGGATCTGCGCGATGGCCTCCTCCGTCGTGAGGTCCTCAGGCAAGGCGAAGACGCGTGGATCCATGGCGCTGCCGACCGACTCCGGCGGATAGGCCATGAAGCTCTTGATCTCCTGCGCGGACGCGGCCGGGAGTCGACTCAGCAGGGAGTCGCGCAGGTCGTCTTCGATGCGCATGAGCAGGGAGGCGGCAAAGAGCGGGTGAAGACACGCGAGCGTGCCGGAGGCGACGGAGGGCTCCATATGCGCCACCACGTCCGCCGCGACCACCGGGTTCATGGCCGAGAGGAGGCTGCCGACGGTCCGCGTGTCCGCATCCGCGATCAGCTCGAGAGTATCCTGCACGGCGAAGGACTCGAGCACGGAGGCCGCCTCCTCGGGGTGATGGATCATGAAGCTGTCGTGAAGAATGTTGCGTGTCGGCATCGAGGGACTCTCAGGTGTGAGGCCTCTGTTTCGTGCTGTCCGGATGATCGGTCGGGCCGGGCATGATGGCCTCCGCCACGTCCGTCATCACGCGGATCCCGGTCAGCGCGTAGGCTTCCCAGAGGCCGATCAGCGCTCCGGAGAGCGATCCGGGCCCATCCCTGACCTGGGGTTGCTCCTCCAGGAGGCGAAGGGTCCGGTAGCGCAGCGCGCCCAGGAATGCGCCGTTCCGGTCGACCACCGGCATCGTGTGGAATATCCGCCAGTTCGGGTGGGAGAGCAGCTCCTCCGCCGTCCTCGACGCGGAGACGCTCACGAGCTTGCTCGACATGACGGTGCCGACCAGATCGTTGGGGTCTGCCGCGAGCAGCTCCTTGAGGCTGACGACCCCCGTCAACTTCGCGGCGCGATCCAGCACGTAGAGATAATAGGTCGCACGGCGGTGATCGCGCGAGACCCTGGTCAGGGCCTCCCACACCGACAGATCCGGAGCCAGGGTCAAGATCTGGGGATCCGCCAGGCTGCCGGCGGTGTTCTCGGGGTAGGTCAGTGCCAGCTGAATCGTCGGTCTGACGTCGGGGGTGAGGCGTGTGACCAAGTCGGCCTGAAGCTCCCGCCCGCATTGGCGCAACAGGGCGATCGCGGCGGCGGAGGTGACATGGGAGAGCGCCTCGGCGGCGGTCTCGATCGGCAACTGCGCGAGAAGCGCGGCTCCGGCGTCGGGAAGCAGGTGCTCAAGGACCACCGCCATGTCCCTCGGGTCGAACGGAGCCAGCAGGGCGACGGCTTCCTGTGGAGGCAGAAACTCCAGTCTCCTGGCAGCCTCGACCGGATGGGTTTGCAGGTAGGCGAG
>JBFKNO010000292.1:0-3742 GCA_041629275.1 Nitrospiraceae bacterium | reverse complement strand
TCGGCAATCCCTTCGGCGTCGGCCAGACCGTCACGCAAGGCATCGTCAGCGCCACCGGTCGCACCCGGCTCGGCATCAACACTTTCGAGGATTTCATCCAGACCGACGCCGCGATCAATCCGGGCAATTCCGGCGGCGCGCTCGTGAACCTGAAAGGCGAGCTGATCGGCATCAACACGGCCATCTTCAGCCGCAGCGGCGGGTACATGGGCATCGGCTTCGCGATCCCCAGCAAGATGGTCACGAACGTGCTGGGTCAACTGATCGAGCACGGCAAGGTGACCCGCGGGTGGCTGGGGGTATCGATCCAGGAAGTCACGCACGACCTGGCGGAGCAGTTCGACGCGCCGGGGACGAAGGGCGCCCTCGTCGCGGACGTCATGGATGGCAGTCCCGCCGAAAAAGCGGATCTGAAGCGGGGCGACATCATCACGACCTACGGCGGGATCACGGTCAAGGACCCGACGCACCTCCGCACGCTCGTCGCGGAGACGGTGCCGGATACCGGGGTGGTCGTGACGGTGTTCCGTGACGGAAAGCCACGCGAGCTGACGATCAAGATCGGGGCGTTGCCGAAGACGCTGGCGGGCATGAAAGAGGGCAAGCCGGGCACCGCCGAGGGCGATCACGCCCTGGCCGGTGTGACCGTGGAGAGCTACGTGGGAGAGCGCCGCGGCCGCAAGGAAGAAGGAGTCCGGGTCACCAGAGTGGCTCCGGGCAGCGCCGCGGAGCGAGCCGGCTTGCGTCCCGGCGACATTGTTCGAGAGGTCAACCGCAAGCCCGTGAAAGACCTCGATGACTTCGAGCGGGTCACGGACGCGCTCAAGCCCAGGAGTCCGGTGCTCGTCCTATTGAGCCGGGGCAACGCGACGATCTTCCTGTCCATTCGGCCTGGCTGACCTCCTGTGACATACGAGGCGAGGTCGTGACAGCCGCCGTGAGCCCCGAGGCTCGCGGAGCGGAGCGGCACCGGTGTCGCCGATGGGCAGGGCCCACTTGACCGGTCTGTCCTCAAACCTTGATGACGTCCCGATAGCGATCGACCAAGGTCATGACCGGCTGGATATCACCGGGTCGGAAATACCCGCGGCGGACGCCCTCGCGGACCAGCTCCAACGCCTCCGTGAGGTAGAACTTCGCCCGGGGTCGATCCGACCAGTACTCCGCCACGACCGCCTGTTGAAGCGCAAATCCGATCCCCTTGATGTGGCGCTCGATCTCTTCCCGGTCGACCTCCCAGCGGGTTCCCTTGGCCGCCGCCTGATAAAGGAGATCCTGCACTTCCCAAAGCCAATCCGCCTGAAGGGTTGAGTACGCGTGTGCACCCGCATCGCTGGGGGTCGAGCCCATGAGCACGGCCACCGCGAACAACCCGGCGAGTAGGAGCCGTCTGCATGATCCCTTCATTTCTGCACCTCCAGTCATCGACCCTCCCGGCGCATCCCTCTTCACGCCCTGGGTCGCGACCTGTCTCGTCGCAAGTGGGTCGGTCCCGCGCATTCAACCTGACTCCCCGTCAGCGCCCAACCCTCATTTTACGCGACCGCGCCCCCGAAGTGGAAGCCTGGCCGGTCCGGCCTGCGCCCGGGTTCGGGACCCCCTGCGGCTCAGTAAGAACGCGATGAACATGCAGAGAATCCCCCGACCGGCGATTGCCGGCCGGCGCCCCTTGACTTTGTTCCAAGTGGATTTATTCAATTTTTGGCGGGGGGGTGAGCGCCAAACACTCCATTCGCCCCAGTACATTACGCAATACAAAAGGAGGTGTCGCCATGGCAATCGTGAAATGGGATCCATTCCGGGAGCTGGAAGAAATGTCGGATCGTCTCAACCGGGTCTTCAACCGCCCTGCGCTACCGCGAACGGGAAACGGGAAGGAAACGATGACGGCCGCAGACTGGTCGCCGGTGGTCGACGTCCTGGAGACCGAAAAGGAGTATGTGATCAAGGCCGAGCTCCCCGAGGTGAAGAAAGACGATGTCAAGATCACGGTGCAGGACGGGGTGCTGACGATCCAGGGTGAGCGCAAGCACGAGGCGGAGGAGAAGGGCAAGCGGTTCCACAGGATCGAACGGTCGTACGGGGCCTTCGTGCGGAGCTTCAGCGTGCCCGATTTCGTCGATGAGGGGAAGGTGGCGGCCGAGTTCAAGGATGGCGTGCTCAGCCTCCATCTGCCGAAGACCGAGAAGGCGAAGCCGCGAGCCATCGAGGTCAAGGTGTCTTGACACGGAACCTGACCGGGCCCTTGGCATCATCGCCAAACGACGGTGGCTGCGCAATTTCAACCACCAGATTTTGACGGAGGTGCGCTATGTATGCGGTTTATGCCATGCTTGGATTGATGTTCCTGACCTGGGGTATCGCGGTGTGGGCCAGCTCCCAGGAGCCGGCTGATCGAGCGACAGAGGAGGGGGGCCGCCGCGAGTTGAAGAAGGCTGCGTAACAACATCGACAGCAGAGCAGGGCGGGTTCCTCTGTGTGACCTGCAGCAGGGCACGGGGAAACCCGCCCTGCTGCGTCGATCACCCGCCCGAGAGAGGGCGGGTGACCTCTCAGGGCGCGCAGGATGTGCCGGACCGAAGGTTGACAACGGTTCGGCGCATCAGGATACTTGCAGAAGCATTGTTTGCAGATGGAGCCGTGAGCGTCTTCCGCGGGGCGGCGCCGGTCGACGCCCGTGACGGGGGGGCGGCTCCCGAGCATGGAGAGTTGCGATGCTAGAACTCGTTGCGCTGGGCGTCACCCTCGGGCTGATGGGCTTCGTTGCGGTCGTGATTTATTCGTTCCTGCGCCTGATCGAATGAGCCTCGCGCGGAGGCGCCGCGCGCCCTGACATCTGACCCACACAACTGCTTCGCCAGCAATTCTCCGCCATGACCACCCATCACCCCTAAGAGAACATGGGCACCACCGTCGATATCACGCAATTGCGCAGGGAGTTCGGGCCGATCGTCGCGGTGGACGAGGTCTCCTTCTCGGTGAGACAGGGAGAGGTGCTCGGGTTTCTCGGCCCCAACGGCGCCGGCAAGTCGACAACGATGAAGATGATCACGGGATTTCTCACGCCGACCCGGGGAACGGTGGCGATCAATGGCTACGACATCCAGCAGCAACCCCTCGAGGCCAAGCGCCGCGTCGGCTATCTCCCGGAGGGAGCCCCGGCCTATCAGGACATGACGCCGACCGGGTTCCTGAGGTTCATCGCCGAGATGCGCGGCTTACGGGGAGAGGCGGGGCGCCGCCGCGTCGAGGAGACGATCGGAACGGTCAATCTTGGATCGGTCATCGACCAGCCGATCGAGACGCTCTCCAAGGGCTTCAAGCGCCGCGTCGGCCTGGCGCAGGCGATCCTGCACGACCCTGAGGTGTTGGTCCTGGACGAGCCGACCGACGGGCTCGATCCCAACCAAAAACACGAGGTGCGCGCCCTGATCAAAGCGATGGCGAAAGACAAGGCCATCATCCTCTCGACGCACATCCTCGAGGAGGTCCAGGCGGTGTGCACGCGCGCGATCATCATCGCCAGGGGCAGGATCATCGTCGACGGCACGCCGGCCGAGCTGGAGGCCCGGTCCGAGCTGCACAACGCGATCACCGTGACCCTCCTCGCGACCACCGCCCCCGGAGCCCCGCAGATCCTGGAAGGGCTGCCGGGCGTCAAGCGCGTGGAGGTCCTCGAAGACCGGGACGGCCTGTGGCGGTCCCGCATCATTCCCGAGCAGGGACGCTCCATCCTGCAGGC
>JBFKNO010000291.1:0-3756 GCA_041629275.1 Nitrospiraceae bacterium | reverse complement strand
TCTCCGAAGATGACGCCGTTCTTCTCCGTTTGTGCCTGGAGAATGGCAAAAATCAATTCTTGCTTGCGCAGATTCGCCGCGTTCTCTATCTTGAGATCCCGCGCGACGTCGTTGAGATCTGCGATGGGTTTCTGCTTGAGTTCTGCCAGGTGCATGGTCTTCTCCCTCACATCATGCGTTGACGCCCGGAGCTCCCTCGACCCCCGGGTCAGGACAAACTGCGAAACGTCTCGACGTCATGCATAAATGGTGATGTATCGAAAAGGCGATTGTGTGTCCGGAGAGGCTGCCTGCGAAGGATTTGTCTCGTCTCGATGCTCTAGGTCTTCAGCTGCTGAACGCCGGTTGAATCCTCCAGTACAAACGCACGAGAGAACGGACCAGCATCGGGTTGATGAATTCGATCTACCGCTTGGCTCGAGATCCGCTCCGAGAGGCTGTACAGGGGTAGAAGTCCAGTCTGGTCGAGCGGGAGAGATGAAAGACGATGGAACACACTGATACTATCCGCCCGCCTCGCTCTTGTCAATAGTCGTGCAAGTCTTTTTCCGATGCGGTTTTTCTCGGCCCTCAAAACAGGGTGCGCAGCCGGGGGCGCGGGCCTCCCCCCGTGCGGCCGCGCGTTGCGACCCCACCAGGTTTGTGTTAAACAGGTGACAGGTCGGCGAGCCCCTGTCAGGCCTCGAGCGCCAGGCGTGACCGGTCATGGACGAAGGAGCCACGAGGAGCCCTTGGAGAAGGTGTTTACGATCCCGGAAGCCAATCAACTCATCCCGCATCTGGAGGAGCACCTCGCGGCGATCAAACGGGGCAAGGCGGTGCTCGTCCGCACCAAGCCGGAGATCGCGAAGGCCGCCGCGAAAGCCAACCTGGGCGGGGGCAGCGTCACCGGCCCCTATTACATACGAACCCTCGAGCAGATCAGTCGCGGCCTGCAGGAAATCCAGGAGCTCGGCGTGCACCTCAAGGACCTGGACAGCGGATTGTGCGATTTTCCGTACATGATGGACGGGCGTATCGTGTACCTGTGCTGGAAGCTGGGCGAGCAGGAGGTCCGTTGGTGGCACGAGACGAGCAGCGGTTACAGCAGCCGGAAACCTCTGGACGAGAAGTACCTCTAACCCCAGCTCGCACGTGGATTGCCTCCCTCACGCTCGCAAGTTCGGTCAGTTGTGTCAGTTAGTTCAGTTGGGTCGGTGGAGTGAGGTACGTCCCGAAAGAACATTCCCTTCCAGGCTGACTTAACTGACCAAACCGACCTAACTGACTGAACTGCTTTATTCTATGAAGTTCGTGATCCTGGGATACGACGGACCCGACGGCACGGCGAAGCGGCAAGCGCATCGTCCGGCCCATCTCGAAAAAATGGCCGCGTTGGACGCCCAAGGCCGCGTCGTGCTTGCCGGTCCCCTCACGGATCAGACCGGCAGTCTCATCGTCATCGAGGCCGACACGCCCGAGGACGCGCATCGCATCGCCCAAGAAGATCCTTACACCGTTCACGGCGTCTTCGAGCGGGTGGAGATCCACCCCTTCACCCAGGTCTTCCCGCGGGACTGACGCCGGGACCAGCCGTCCCCACTGCCGCACTTCCGATCGAGCTGCGGACAAGGTGGACGTCAACGGGTTTTCACCTAACGGTTTGTTATCCATCCAGATCTGACCATCCACGAGAAGCTGTTGACAACATTAAGAGTTTTCAGCTAAGTTCCCGCCCAGGCCGGACCTGGCTTGCCCCACGTGCTCGTCGCGCCGCGTTAGTTCCAAAGGCCTAGTGCCGTCAGGCGCCCATAGCCCATTATTGTCATCGAGGTGGGCCTTCTGTAGGCTTGCACAAACCTATGGACAAGCGTATTGTGGGGAGACCTTTTTAAGGAGGGCCGGTCCATCTCCGCAGGGTCCGGGCGTACAATCTATCTCATTCAAATAAAAGGGATTCATGGCAATGTCAGACTATCGCGTCATCCCGGGACCAGAAGCCTTCTTCACCCCATCCGCCGCGCGGATGGGGATCACCCTGCCGGAGCCGGGGCAGGGGCATATCGAAGGGAAAATCGTCGCGGAGGAGGAAGCCATCAAGCGCGCCGCGCAAAAGCTGCTGGGAGCCAAGAATCCCACCGTGCACCCCGGCCCTCTCGTGCTGTGGCACTGGAACGAAAAGGCCGCCAAGAAAGCCAAGGCGATCAAGATTCTTTCGGAGGTGATTCCGGCGCGCATCATCCCGATGCCGGATTACCGGCCCAAGTACCCGAAAATCAACCCCGACGTCGAAATCAACCCCAACCACCCAAACCTCACGATCTGGCACAACAAGGAAGATGTCTGCGTCTTCGTCGGGGTCCATTGCCACCAGGCCAATCTGTCTCTCAAGATCATTCGAGGTGGCACGGATTGCTACACGATTGCCCTCTGTGCGCAGGCCGGACATGAGGACGCGATGCTGTCGCTCCGGGACACCACGGCTGAGAAGATTCTTCGCCTGGCCGAGTGGATCTGCAAGCTCAAGGGCCTGCCGGTTCCCACGCCAGCCGACCTGGGCAACAGCGACGGAAACCGCAAATCCAGCGACAACCTGTTCGCAAAACTAGCCGAAGGGAGCTGAGCCATGGCCAACGAACTATCCGAGGTCCAGAAAAGCCTGATCGGCCAAAAAAATAAAAAGGGACAAACCTACGTCGACCCGTTCCACCTGTTCTTCGAGGCCGAGCGCACGCCGGCCTTCTTCACCGGCAGCGAGGTGATCAAGGAGGCGATTCGGCGGGCCACCGTCGACGTGATGGTCGCCTATCCGATCACGCCCCAGAGCGAAGCGGCGGCGCTGATCGGCGAGCTCTACGCGGAAGGCTATATCGGCGATTACATGCGGGGTGAGAGCGAGTTCGCGGTGATGGGCCAGTGCGCCGGCGCGGCCTTCGGCGGCGCCCGGGTCTTCACGACCACGGCCGGTCCTGGAACCATGCGCGCCATGGAGAACTTTCCCATGTGGGTGGGGTCCCGGCTGCCGATCCAGATGATCGTCACGATGCGGGGCATCAACTCGCCGCTCAGCATCCAGCCGGATACTCTGGAGGCCTACTTCCTCCTGGGAACGGGCATGCTGGTCTGGCACGCGGAGACCGCGCAAGACTTCTACGACTGGATCCTGATGGGGTACATCGTGGCCGAGCAGCCCGACGTGCACCTGCCGATCGCCGTCTGCTGCGACGGTTTCTTCGTGACGCACACGAAGGACACCGTCCTGCTCACGCCGCCGGATCTCTGCCTGCCGCCCTACGATCCGTACCGGTCCCCGGTCCCCTGCATGGATATGGAGACGCCGCCGGTTCGGATGATGCGGGATCCCTTCGTCATGAAGTCGAACTACATCAGCTACATGACCCACGCCTCCTGGCAGGAAGAGACCAGAGGCGCGTGCGAGCGCTCACGCAAGCACACGATCCCCATGATCGGGGGCTTGATCGAGACCGAGAACGTCGATGCCGACGTGCTCATCGTGGCGTCGGGCACCGCCGTCTCGCAGGGGCGGGAAGCGATCCGGCTCCTGGATGAGGAAGGCATCCGCGTCGGGCTCGTGAAGGTGAAGTCCCTCCGGCCGTGGCCGGGCGAGGAGATCAAGCAGGCGACCAAGAACGCCAAGCATATCTTCGTCCCCGAGTTCAACGTCATCGGATGGCTGGCGCAGGAGATCAAGGCGACCATCCCCGACAACCACCGCGTCATCGCCGGGCCGCACGTCGCGGGCGGCATGACGATGCC
>JBFKNO010000290.1:0-3756 GCA_041629275.1 Nitrospiraceae bacterium | reverse complement strand
GCGAGGGTTAGTGCGGTCGAACCGGAGCGTCTGAGCAGGCCAGGCGGGTGCCCCGCGCCGATCTGTCCTGATGGATGTTCGCGATCGCAGGAATGACGGGAAACGCCTCTCTGCGCATGCCTTGACAAGGACGCGTGAAGAGACTCACGATACGGACCATGCGGCCGCTCGGCAACCCACCCAATCCCTTCGAGTCCGAGCATCGCGAGCTCCTCGAGCCCCCGCCTCGCGTCAGGCTGCAGGTCTTCGAGGACGGCACCCGAGAAATCCTCAGCCGCAACGACAGCCCCGATCTCCCGTTTCGATGGAGCGTCAATCCCTACCGCGGGTGCTTTCATGCCTGCGCGTATTGTTACGCCCGGCCCTCTCACGAGTATTGGGGCTTTGGAGCGGGGACCGACTTCGACTCGAAGATCGTCGTGAAACACGACGCACCGGCGCTTCTTCGCCGGGCCTTCATGAAGCCGACCTGGAAAGGGGAGCTGGTCGTCTTTTCCGGGAACACCGATTGCTACCAGCCGCTTGAAGCGACCTACGAGCTGACCCGCCGCTGTCTCGAGGTCTGCGCCGAGTTCCGCAACCCCGTCGGCATCATCACCAAGGCCTCGCTGATCGTCAGGGACCTCGACCTGCTCCGCCGGCTCCACGCGGAAGCCTGGCTGCAGGTGTATTTCAGCATCCCGTTCTCCGATGATGAGACGGCCCGCAAGGTCGAGCCGCAGGCGCCGTCCATCACGAGACGATTGCAGGCCATGCGCACGCTGTCCGACGCCGGCATCCCGACCGGGGTGTCCGTCGCCCCGATCATTCCGGGTCTCAACGAGAGGGCCATCCCCGAGGTCTTGAAGCTCGCGCGGGACGCGGGTGCGCAGGATGCCACCTACATCCTCTTGCGCCTCACCGGCAACATCGAGTCGGTCTTTCTCGAGCGGATGGCGGAGGCTTTCCCCGATCGCATCAGGAAAATCACGAACCGTATCCGTGAGGTGCGCGGAGGCGTCCTCACGGACGGGCGCTTCTTCCGGCGGCACGAAGGGGAGGGGACTTACTGGGACATGATCGAACAGCTGTTCGAGCTTGGCCGGCGAAAGGCGGGCTTCGCCGAAGTTGCCGGCCCCTCGCCACGCAACACGTTCAGACGCCCCCAATCCCCACAGACCACGCTGTTTTAGGCGACAGGAGGAGTCCCATGAAGCACAACCCCGGCTTCCTCAAACTGGTCGAGCAGGCGAAGCGCCATATCAAGGAGTGCACGGTCGCGGACGTGAAGGCCAAGCTCGATCAGGGTCAACGGTTTCATCTGATCGATGTACGCGAGGACAACGAGTTTTCCAAGGATCACATCAAAGGTGCGCGCCATCTGGGGCGGGGGATCATCGAGCGCGACATTGAAACGGAGATCCCGGACAAGCATGCCGAGATCATTCTCTACTGTGGCGGGGGGTTTCGTTCCGCGCTGGCCGCCGACAATCTGCGGCAGATTGGCTATACGAACGTGGCGTCCATGGACGGCGGCATCCGAGCCTGGAGGGAAGCCCACTATCCCATGGAATAGAAAAGAGTTCTCAGTTTTGAGTTTTGAGTTGTTGATGACGCGCGGGTTATTTGTAACGCCGGTCGAATTCCTCGACGACCTCGTCGGTGACATCGATGGATTTCTTGTTGTAGATGACGATCTTGAGCGTCGTGTCACTGCCCTTGTCCATGACCAGTGACAGGCCTCGCTTCTGAGCCACGACTTTGGTGGCGTCGCTGATCTTTTCCATATACTCATCGACCAGAGCTTGCTGCTTTTTCGCGAGCTCGTCGTTAAATTCCTGCGCCCGTTGCTGAAAGGACTGCAGCTTCTCGCGAAATTTCTGCTGCTTCGCCTTCCGATCGTTCTCGCTCAAGTCCTTGTTGTCGCTCTGAAGCTCCTGTTGCATCTTCTTGAGCTCGTCCTCGTCGCCGGAGAGAATTTTCTGCCGCGCCTCCGCATACTGCTTGAGCTCGGCCAGCGCACGCTGGCCCGCCTTCGACCGCTCGAGCACGGCCTGCGGATCCACGACGCCCATTTTGAAACTGGCCGCCCATGCCGGGGACCCGACCATGAGCATGACGACGGCGACCAGGCAGCTGCGCCAAGCGGCGATCCGCAGCAGGGTGTGAAACATTGCGCGCTCCTTTAACACAAGCCAGCCCATCCTTTCAGTTACTTGTGGGTTGCACAAAGGCGATCTCTTCTCCGACACGCGTGCGCCGCATGTTGCACAAGCGGCTCGGCGAGCCTCGCGAGGATATCGTTCGGGCCACGGAGCTGTCAAGCGGAGCGCGTCGGTCCGGCACGGGTTGACTTGGGCCCCGGAGACCTCGTATGACTTCTGCCGTGATGGGAGGCCCACAACAGCTCGCGCACCAGCGTTTCGTGAAGGCCTTGCAGGGGGAGTCCCTCTCATGCCTCGGGGCAGGCCCCTCGACCGCGCTCCCCTCGGCTTCGCTCCCCTCGGCTTCGCTCGGGGCAGGCGGGGCAGGCCCCTCGACTGGGCTCGGGGCAGGCGGGGTAAACCCTTCGACTCCGCTCAGAGTAAGCCCCTCGACCTCGCTCGGGGCAAGCCCTTCGACTCCGCTCAGGGTAAACTGTCACGGGATGATGGAGATTACGGACACCTCGCGGCTCGCCGACCGGGTCAAGACCTTCGACCTTTGCTGCCAGGTGTGCGGCAGAAGAGAGCACCTCGCCGGCCGGGAAGATCCGCATCCGCCTTGGGATGACGCTGCGCTGCTCTCGATGGCCGATGAGCATCTCATGCACCAACAGCCCACCTGTCCCAACGACGGCACCCCGGTGGTGTTCACCTCCCTGCCCAATCCGAGACGCCGGGCGCGGTACCGCATTTCGTGCTTCTACTGCGGCCGCCAGGTGGATCTGGATTGGCCTCCGCCGGAATCGCGCCGGTAGCAGGACGCCGTGACGGCGATTGCGGTCCTCCGCATGCATAGGCGTAAGAGCGGTTTTTCATTTTCCCGCTGGGACAAGCCAACACCTTAGCCGGCCATGACGGTATCTTCCTCGCCCCCGTTGATCATCTGCTTCGGCGACAGTCTGACCGCCGGCTTCCAGACCCCGACGCCCGAGAACCAGGGTGTCGTGGAAACGCCCTACGGCCGCTTTCTCCAGGAGGCCTTGGGCCGGCACGCCACCGTCGCGGTGAGCGGCATCTGCGGGGAGATGACAGGCGAGATGCTCATGCGCTTTCGCGCGGATGTCCTCGCCCATCATCCGGCCTTCGTCGTCATTCTGGGCGGAACGAATGACCTGGGGTGGAACGCCCGTCCCGCCGAGATCATGCGGAACCTGCTCAAGATGCACGAGCAGGCGCGAGCCTCCGGCACCGAGCCCGTCGGGGTCACGGTGCCGTCGCTCCGCGCGGCTCAGGCGGCGGACGGCGGGGCAGGAGAGCCCTTGATCCAGGACCACATTGCGCGGCGTCGCGAGCTGAACCGTCTGCTCTCGGACTACTGCCGGTCGAAGGCCGTCGCCTGCGTCGACCTGTTCTCCGCAACCGCGGATGGGGACACGGGGCTCCTCGCCCTTCGGTATTCAAATGACGGCTTGCATCTGACGACGGCCGGGTATCGCCGGCTCGCCGCCTTGCTCTTCCAGCAGGTGTTTGCGCCTCGGCTGGGCGTGACCGCGCCGGGGGGTGGGGAGACGGGCTAGCGCCATCTCACCGATGCGCGGCAGATGTCCGCATACCCCTCCTTTGTAAGGAGGGG
>JBFKNO010000289.1:0-3770 GCA_041629275.1 Nitrospiraceae bacterium | reverse complement strand
GTACATCGCCTTCGAATGAGCGGGTGTGCCTGTCTGCGGGAGCGTGACGACTGAGGGGGCGTCATTCCCGCGGATGCGGAAATACACGGATGGCGTGCCGTCGGCAGGAGGCCTCAGGGCACCGGAAGGAGCCGTATGATCGCGGAGAGAAGTTGAGTATACTGGGCTTCGTTGACATGCGGCGTATTCGCGTGAGACCGAAACGATTAATGGTCGCCATTGCGATGGCGCTCTCCTGCGCCGTGAGCACGGCTTGTGCGGACACGTCGGGGCACGATCGCGACGGCGTGGAGGCCATGTCCCCGATGACGATCGACGAAGCCCTGAAGGCCCACACCGACCAGCTGATGTCGATGCCCGGCGTCACCGGCACGGCCGAGGGCCTGTGCGAGGGGCAGCCCTGCGTGAAAGTCTTCGTCGTCGAAAAGACCCCCGAGCTGGAACGGGCCATCCACGGGATCCTCAAAGGGGTGCCCCTGGTCGTGGAAGAGACGGGGAGGATTCGCGCGCGTCCGGGATCGCAGGACCGCTGACGAGACCTGCAGCTTGAAGTAAGGTCACCCCGCCTCCGGCACCCGCTCGCCCGTTAAGCGGTCCATGCACCATATCCGGGCGGTCTGAACGCGTGCTCCGTCGACGATCCGCGCCGAGCGCGCGCCCGCGGGGGAGTACGCCTCCAAGCGCTTGACAGGTCTTGTAAATAAGTGTATGTGCACTCTTGTAGTCTGCCGCCTGAAGGGAAGCCGTCGTCTGAAGCAGCCTGAAGCAGATGGGGTCTCCCGGGAGGGAGGCGGAGGGGAGGATGCCGAAGAGGAGCCAAGGTGCCGCGCCGTTGAGCGCGTACAGGGAACCGGCCAGGACCTGCCTGTGCTTCAACCTTCGCAAGACCGCCCGCGCCGTGACGCAGCACTATGACGAAGCTCTGCGGCCTGCGGGTTTGAAGACCACGCAGTTTTCCGTCTTGGTCGCGACCACAATGGCCGGTCGGACCACGATGAATCGGTTGGCCGAGGCGCTCGTCATGGACCGGACCACGCTGACACGGAATCTGCGGCCGCTCGAGCAGGACGGGCTGATCGCCATCGTCCCGGGGCGCGACCGGCGGGAGCGGGAGGTGACGCTGACCAGCCGGGGGCAGGAACGCTTGGCCAAGGCGCTGCCCCTGTGGCGACGCGCGCAGACGCAGACGGTGTCCCGCCTCGGAGGGGCGCGGGCGGAGCGCTTGCTTGGAGACCTGGCGGGTGCCGCAGTCGCGATGCGAGCGACATAAAATTTTGGCAAATACGTGCATATACACTGTTAAGCGCTGGAGGTGGACATGACGGCGAAGACGGCATCGGACATGAGCAGGGCCGGCGATCGTATGGTCGAGTCCGGCTCGGCCACGGACACCGCTGAGGAGGCGACGGCCTTCGAAGGGACGAGACTCCGCCTCGAACGCGGGTGGCTTCGCAAGCTCTGTTTGGAAGCCGGGGCCGACGACGTGGGCTTTGTCGAGCTCGAACGGCCCGAGCTGAGCGATCAGCGTGCGGACATTCTCTGGGCCCTTCCGCACGCCCGGGCTCTCATCAGCTTCGTCTGCCGCATGAATCGCGAGCCCATCCGCAGTCCGGCCCGCTCTGTCGCCAATCTCGAATTTCACGCCACCGGCGACCGCGCCAACGACGTCGCGCGCGCGATCGTGGGCGCGCTCGAACCGCGGGGCGTCCGTGCGCTCAATCCGGCCATGGGGTTTCCTATGGAAATGGACCGCTTCCCGGGAAAGATCTGGGTGGTGAGCCACAAACCGGTCGCCGTGGCGGCCGGCCTGGGGCGTATGGGCATCCACCGCAACGTGATTCACCCCCAATTCGGGAGCTTCATCCTCCTAGGGACTGTCGTGATGGATGCGGCGGTGACGGCCTACGATCGGCCGGTCGACGACAACCCCTGCGTGGAATGCAAGCTCTGCGTGGCCGCCTGTCCGGTGGGCGCGATCGGTCCTGACGGGCATTTCAATTTTTCCTCGTGTTACACGCACAACTACCGTGAGTTCATGGGAGGCTTCACGGACTGGGCCGAGCAGGTTGCGGACAGCGGAAGCGCGGCACGCTATCGGGCGCGAGTGAGCGACGCCGAATCAAGCTCGATGTGGCAAAGCCTGTCCTTCGGCGCCAACTACAAGGCTGCCTACTGCCTCGCCGTATGCCCGGCGGGAGCGCAGGTGATCTCCCCCTTCAAGGCCGACCGCAAGGCGTTCCTTTCGGACGTGGTGAACCCTCTCCAGCGAAAAGAGGAAACCGTCTACGTCGTGCCAGGGTCCGACGCCGAGGAGCATGTCGCCAAGCGGTTTCCGCACAAGCGTGTCAGGCGGGTCGGCAACGGGCTCCGGCCGCAATCCATCCGGGGGTTCCTCGACGGCCTGCCACTGGTCTTCCAGCGGCACCAGGCCGAGGGCCTCAGCGCGACCTACCACCTCACGTTCACGGGAGAGGAAGGGACCGAGGCAACGGTGATCATTCGGGACAAGACGGTCCAGGTCCTCATTGGGCACGTCGGGATGGCAGACGTGACACTCAGAACGGAGGGCCGCTCCTGGCTTCGCTATGTGAGGGGGGAGGAGAAGCTTCTCTGGACCTGGCTGCGCGGAAAGATTCGGGTTCGGGGATCCTTGCGGTTGCTGGCCACCTTCGCCCGCTGCTTCCCGTCCTGAGTATAGGCGGTGTTGTCGTGGGGCCGAGCGGTCCGGGGTGAGAAGAAGTCGCTACAGTTGGGGCGACAGTTCGGGGGGCGGCGAGGGGTACTTCGCGTGGAGGAGCCTTTCGAAGGCGCGGATCCTCTTGACGTAGATCACCGGCTCCCAGCCTCGTGCATACCCGTGTGGGAGCGACTCATAGTATTTCTTCTTCGCCAGCAGGGGGAGGACCTCCCGCAGGCTGCTCCAGCGATTTGGATTCTTGCCCAGCCGTACGGCGAGCCGCCGTGCGTCCTTGATGTGCCCCATGCCGACGTTGTACGCGGCCAGGGCCACCCAGGTTCGATCAGGCTCCTGAATCTCTGCCGGCACGCGCCTCATGAGGCGGGCGAAATGTCGCGCGCCGCCGCTGATGCTGGCCCGCGGATCATGCCGGTTTTCAATCCCATAGGCCGAGGAGGTGTTCCGGGTCAACATCATGATCCCTCGGACGCCGGTCGGACTGACCGCGCGGGGGTTCCAGAGTGATTCCTGGTACGCCTGGGCGGCGAGCAACTGCCAGGCGAGGTCGTGCCGGCGAGCCTCGTGCTTGAACATGACGACGTAGCGCGGCAGCCGGGCGCGCATGTGCCGCAGGAAGATCGCTTCCTCGACGGACTCGAGTGTGCTCCGGAGCGTCGATCTCTGTTGAGCGCGGTCCTGCGCGGCCTGGACGAGCGCCGGATCGACCGGGTGCTTCAGGTGGGTCTCGGTGGCGATCAGCGTGAGGATGGGGATCGCCAGGATGCATCCGGTGAGCGCCAGATTGAGCCCCAAGCGGGGTACCGCGCGGCTCCCACTATCGCTCGTGTCAGCCACGAGGGCTCTCTGTGTGCGTTTGGTTGCCATGACCGTTCATCCACTTGCGACGACGAACTGCGCATGCTCCGCGGCAGGACAACTCGTCAGCAAGCAATCCGCAATTATCTCCTGCCGTTGTCGGTGGGCGCAAGCGGGAAAACGACCCAACGAACGAGGGGGCCAAAAGGGGAAGGGGCCCAGTCATGCGCACCCGATTGATGAAGTGTACCTCACCTGCGACGCCGATGGATCGTCC
>JBFKNO010000288.1:0-3823 GCA_041629275.1 Nitrospiraceae bacterium | reverse complement strand
GAGCGGTCTCCGCTCAGCAGCCAACGGGCCTCGGGTGGATGCTCCGCGCAGCCGGCTTAGTGCTTGGGTGTCGGTTGGCCAGCCGGTGTCGGTTGGCCAGGCTTCGGCCGAGTGTCTTTCTTCTGCTCCTGCCTTTTCTCCATTGCGCCTCACCTCCTTTCATGTGTCGACAAGACGATGCTGACGGCGGTCTTTCACGGGATAAATTGGCTGGGGCCGTAGCAACCTATGGGACCGCGTGCCTGTTGAGGTCTGAAACCCAAGAACCGCGCAGAGCCGTGGTGCGCACCGTAGATGGACATCGTTGGAGCGGCACTAGGCGCGCGGTTTGCCGACGAAGACGGACCCGTCTTCGTCCCACGCCACGTGGATCGTGTCGCCGAGCCGAATGCCCGGCAAGTTCAAGGGCTTTCGTGAGCGCAAGGTCCTTACCTCGCGGCCCACGCGGAGCGAGATCTGGCGTCTGGTGAAGTCCAGTTTTTCAATGGTTCCGGAGAGGGTCTTCCGTCCGGTCGCTCTGGCTTGTTTCTCCATGGTCGCCTCTCCGCGGTCGCAGCCTGTCCGTCTCACGCCGCTCGCAAGGTTTTGGTCTGCCTGGCGAGCGTCCTGGCTCTTGCGAGGCGGAGGAGCGAGACGAACAGGAGCACGATGATCCCGCCTGGCACGAGTATCGCGAGGCCGATGACCCCGGCTTGTTTCAGTTGTTGTTGGAGCGATCTGGTCTTCATGGCTGTCCACCATGTGGCTGTGTCGTTCCTTGCTCGTCACAGGGATGAGCACCGATGACGCACAGCCGGTTATCGCGCCTCCCGACCACCTTCGTCCAGGACCGATACCTCCGCCTCGATCTGTCCCTTCGTGATCACCGCCGCGCGACCATCTTCGAGGAGTGAGACCATCACCTGGTCACCGACTTGGAGGTTTCCGGGGCTGACCGTCTCCGCCGTCATGTGGACTCGGACGGGAGCCTCGCCCTCCTCTTTGACGAGCAAGCTCTGACCGTCGATCTGGGTGATGCGGCCGATCACGAGGCCCGATGCGGGGGCGGACAGCTTATCCCCGGGCAGGGTGGATATCGCCTCGGCCGCCCGTACCGGGTCCGCTCCGGTGAACAGAGCGAGCAAAAACAGTGTCATAGTGATAAAGATCTTCATTGTCGCCTCCCTTGCCATGCGTCGAGCCGGTCTCCGCTTGAGCTTGCCGATATACCACCACCCCACTCCGACTCCGGTGCGATCCCGACTGGATACCGGAGGCGCCATATCGAGTGTTGCTCAATGCAATCAGCAAGTGCCGTACCTAACCGTTCGGACTATTTCTAGGAAGTCGGTGGGACCGGGGAAGCCTGCCTTTCGATCAAAACAGGCCGCAAAATCGAGTCTGACCGAAGAGATGACGGTTTGGTCGCCGGACCGAGGAGGGTGTGGGACCGATGGTGCGAGCGTCGGACCGGGACAAGTTGTCTCGCTGCAGGGCGACTTGTCCGGTCAGACGCGGAACAAGCAGCGGCTAGCGGGCGCGGGCAACGGGACGTGTTCGTCGGCGCGCACGGCTCGAGAGGCGCGGTCGGGGAAGCGCACCTGAAGGTGGAGCCAGTCGAACCGGAATTGGAGAGCTGACATCGCCTCGACGGCAAAAGAGGCGCCGCGGCCCCAGTGACGCAGCCCGCCGGTTATGGAGAATCGTGCCGTCGATGACCTCGCCGCAGTTCAGGCATCGCCACCCGTGGACAGTCATCTCGCTCTCGTCCGGCACGTACAGGCACTCTTGGATCATGCAGCCCGAGCAACGTTGGCAGTTCATGAGGCTCTCCGAGTGGGTTCCTTGCAATTCTCTTCGTCCCGGAAAGCAAGAGCGATGCCATCCCGGAGCTTCTGTCGCGTTTAAGTTTGATCCTTTCAGGGAGAGGGAATCGGAGTGGCACCAACACGAGCGCCGGAAGCGCCTCGATTTCCTTGTAGCTGCGCCATCTTATGGCGCCAGTTTGTAGTTGCGCCCTCTGATGGCGCCCAGACCTCGGTGCTGTGTACTTCGGGCAGCATGAGATGCTGCAGCTACAGAAGACCGTGTCGCTGCGCCCTCTGATGGCGCCTCCTGAACCAGCGGAGGGTTTGGTTGCCTGGCTGTCGCTTGCGGGATCAGGCGCGGCCGTACCGGCGTAGCTTGCGAAGCAGGGTCTTCCGGTGAATGCCGAGCGCCTCGGCGGCTGCCTCCTGATCGCCCTGGTGGGAGTCCAGCACGCGGAGGATGTGCTCGCGCTCGAGCTGCTCCAGGGTCTTGCAGGCCGAGCCCGTCGATTCGCCGGGCGCGGAAGGTGGGTGCTGGATGGCCATGGGGAGGTCCTCGGGCAGGACCATGCTGTGGGGAGTGAGCACAACGGCGCGTCTGATGGTGTGCTCGAGCTCCCGGACGTTGCCCGGCCAGCTAGAGCGGGACAACAGGGTCATGGCTTCCGGCGCGATGCTCACAACCCGCTTGGTTCCGGTGTCTCCATAGCGCTGCAGGAAGTGCTGGGCAAGGACCGGAATATCCTCGGGACGATCGCGCAGGGGAGGCAGCTTGATGGACACCACGTTCAGTCGGTAAAAGAGATCTTCCCGAAACTTGGCCTGCTCCACGAGCTGCTCCAGGTTTTTGTTGGTGGCCGCCAGGACCCTCACGTCCACCTCGATGGAGGCGCTCCCGCCCACACGCCGGATCTCCCGCTCCTGGAGGACCCGCAGGAGCTTGCTCTGCAGGGTCGGTGAAATGTCGGCGATCTCGTCGAGGAAACAGGTGCCCTGGTGGGCCTGCTCGAGCAGCCCCCTGCGCAAACCAACCGCGCCCGTGAACGCGCCCCGTTCGTGGCCGAACAGCTCGGACTCCAGCAGGCTCTCCGCGAGCGTGCCGCAGTCGACTGCGACGAAGGGTTTACCGCGCCGCAGGCTATGGGCGTGGATGGCGCGCGCCACCAGCTCCTTACCCGTTCCGCTCTCCCCCTGGATCAAGACCGTCGCATCCGTTTCGGCCACCCTGGCGATCAGCTTGTAGACGCCCACCATGGCAGCGCTCTTGCCGAGAATCAGGTCGAGCTGTGACTGCTCGTGCAGCTGGAGCTGCTCGCGCAGCGCCCTGTTCTCGTTGAGGACCCGCCGGTGCTCGAGGGCCCGCCGGACCAGCAGCCGGATCTCCTCGACCAGAAAGGGTTTACTCAAGTAATCGAAAGCGCCCGCCTTGATGCCCTCGACCGCCGTGGCCAGTGAGCCGTAGGCCGTGAGCAGGATCACCAGCGTCTCGGGGTGGCGCTTGCGCGTCTCGGCCAGGAGCGCCAGCCCGTCCATCCCGGGCATCTGAATGTCGCTGATGACCAGGTTCGGCTCCTCCTGGGACATGAGCGCCAGGGCGGCTTCCCCGCTCGACGCGGCTCGAACCTGATGACCCTCCTTCGCCATGAGCTCCCTGAGCAGCTCGAGGGTGTCCCGATCGTCGTCGACGATGAGCACCTTGGCGGGGTGGGTCATGGCCGTGTCTCTCCCTGGATGGGAAGCGAGACCTTGAAGCATGTTCCCTTGCCGACTTCGGTGGTCATGGTGATCTGGCCCCCGTGGAGACGCACCGCCTCCTTTGCAATCGCCAAACCAAGGCCCGTGCCGAGCCCCAAGGGCTTGGTGGTGAAAAAGGGCTCGAAGACACGATCCCAATGCTGGGGATCGATGCCGGTGCCCGTGTCTCCAATCTCCGCGACGATGCAGTGGCTGCGTCCCCCCGCGTCCGACGCCTCACCGTGGTAGGTGCGAACCATGAGCCGCCCCCCTCCCGGCATGGCATCCAGCGCGTTATCGAT
>JBFKNO010000287.1:0-3842 GCA_041629275.1 Nitrospiraceae bacterium | reverse complement strand
TCCGCAATTATCTCCTGCCGTTGTCGGTGGGCGCAAGCGGGAAAACGACCCAACGAACGAGGGGGCCAAAAGGGGAAGGGGCCCAGTCATGCGCACCCGATTGATGAAGTGTACCTCACCTGCGACGCCGATGGATCGTCCTTACTTTCAAGACGTTAGCGCTGCGGGGCGTCCTTGCTGTAAGCAGGCGCGTCCCGTCACGACGAAACGGGCAGAGGCGAGTCTGAAATGGGACGCGGCAGGCCGACGAAGCCGTTCGTGGCGCCGCGGCTGATTCCTCAAGTTGACATGAACAAGGAGATGGATGATAACCGTGTCTCAGATGACTGACAATGGGAACGAGGGTGTCAGGCCGTCGCGTGGATCGGGCAAGACCGGCAGAATCGTGGTCGTTCTGGTGTTCGCCGCCGCCCTCGCCGCGTTCTTCCTGCTGGACCTCAAGCAGTACCTCTCCTTGGAGGCCCTCAAAGCCAATCGGGACCATCTCCTGGCGTTCACGTCAGAGCATTACACCTCCGCTGTCAGCCTTTTTCTGCTCGCCTATGTGCTCCAGACCCTCTTCTCGCTGCCCGGAGCGGCGATCCTGACGCTCACCGGCGGGTTCCTGTTCGGCAGCCTGCTGGGGACGCTCTATGTGAACCTCGGCGCGACGGTCGGGGCGACGCTGGCGTTTCTCGCGGCCCGGTATGTGCTGCGGGATTGGGTAGAGCAGAAATTCGGGCATCGCCTGGGCACGCTCCAGGAAGGGTTCGCCCGAAACGCGTTCAGCTATCTGTTGACGCTGCGCTTGATCCCACTCTTTCCCTTCTTCCTGATCAATCTGGTGTCGGGCCTGACCCGGATCAACATCGGGACCTACGTCATCGCCACCTCCTTGGGGATCATCCCCGGCAGCTTCGTCTATGCCTTTGCCGGGCGGCAGCTCGGGACCATCAATTCGCTCAGGGAAATCGCGTCGCCGAATGTGATTCTGGCCTTCACGCTGCTGGGGCTGCTCGCGCTGGTCCCCATCCTCTATAGGAAGGTCTTTGGAGGGCGTTCGCCAGCCGCGGCCCCGTGACCGCCATCGCTCGCGGGGCGCGGCCGGTCCTCCGGTTCGGCAACGCTGTACGGCAGCCCCCATGGGTTCCACGAGGCCGCCGGCGCCGTCCCGACAGCCGGGACGGGCTCGAGGGAAACACGCATGACGCAGCCGCCCGAGACAGAGGCCGAGATCCTGGTCCCTCCGGACGACGAGCACAACCGGCAGCTCGTGAGCAATGTGCACCCGCCGGGATGGGTCAACCCAGAGCCCTCGGGACGCTACAACATGGTCGTGCTGGGGGCCGGGACGGCTGGCCTGGTCACGGCGGCCGTCGCCGCCGGGCTGGGAGCCAAGGTGGCGCTCGTCGAAAAACATTTGATGGGCGGCGACTGTCTCAATGTGGGGTGCGTGCCGTCAAAGGGGATGATCAGAGCCGCGCGAGCCTGGGCCGCCCTGCGCCGCGCCGGCGACTTCGGAGTCCACATTCCGGACGGCCCGCAGGGCGACTTCGCGGCGGCCATGGCGCGCATGCGACGGCTGCGGGCGCGCATCAGCCACACGGATTCGGCGCGGCGCTATCAGAACCTCGGCGTCGACATCTTCATCGGCACGGGCAGCTTCGTCGGTCCGGACGCGATCGAGGTCGACGGCAAGCGGCTGGCATTCGCGCGGGCCGCCATTTGCACCGGCGCCCGTGCCGCCGCGCTGCCGATCCCGGGACTGGAAGAGGCGGGGTACCTGACCAACGAGACAGTCTTCGGCCTGACCGAGCTGCCGCGCCGGCTCGCCGTGATCGGGGCGGGGCCGATCGGCTGCGAGATGGCGCAGGCCTTTGCACGGTTCGGGAGCGAGGTCACGGTGTTCGAGCAGGAGCGCCGCATCCTGCCCCGGGAGGATGCGGATGCGGCCCGGATCGTGGAGCGGGCCATGCATCGAGACGGGGTGGCCTTCGTCTGCGGCGCCACGGTCGAAACGGTGGAGGTGCGCGCCGGGGAACGGGTGATCCACGTCGAGCAGGGAGGGGCGAGGAGCGCGGTGACGGCGGACCGCATTCTGATCGGGATCGGTCGAAAGCCGAACGTCGAGGGATTGAACCTGGAGGCCGCCGGAGTCGAGTACGATGGGACCGGGATCAAGGTGAACGCTCGTCTTCAGACGAGTCGTGCGCGCATTTACGCGGCCGGCGATGTGTGCTTTCCGTTCAAATTCACCCATGCCGCGGACGCGATGGCCCAAATCGTGATTCAAAATGCCCTGTTTCCGCACCCTTTTGGCCTCGGCTACGCCAGCACGAGCTCGATGATCCTCCCGTGGTGCACGTATACGGAGCCGGAGATCGCCCACGTCGGTCTGTACGAGCACGAGGCGAGCGCCAGGGGGTGGGAGGTCGAGACCTACACGTTTCCGCTCGCTGAGGTGGACCGCGCGATCCTCGATGGAGAGGAGGAAGGATTCGCGCGCATTCACGTGCGCAAGGGAACGGACACCCTTCTGGGCGCCACGATCGTCGGGTCCCACGCCGGCGACCTGATCAACGAGTTCTCGGTGCTGATGAAGGCCGGCGCCGGCATCAAGGTCATCGCCAACACCATCCACCCCTATCCGACTCAGGCCGAAGTGAACAAGAAGGTCGTCACCGCCTGGCGCAAAGCGCATTTCACGGATGGGGCCAAAAAAATCCTGCGTACGTGGTTCACCTGGTGCCGGTGAGCGGAGGGCCAAGACCTGGGTGTCCCAGGCCGTCAAAAAGTTGCAATAAACGCGCGATGGAAGACCACCCGTGCTATAGTCGGGGACGCTGTTGCAACAGGCGCACGTCACCATACGCCGACGTGGCCTAATCGACGACACGATGCCGAGGGAGACTATGCGGCAGACAAGGCACGCCATGGCAGTACCTTCCCTCCTCCGCTGGGGCGTGGTCCTCAGCGTCGTCTGTGCGATCAGCCTGGGGTTTGCTCGCGCGGAGTTCGACCCGCAAGGCATCATTGATGTCGGGAGGTTCTCGGCGGCTCAGCCGGGCGGCACGCTGCCGGACGGGTGGAAGCCGCTGACGTTCAAGAAGATCGAACGCTATACCGTCTACCGTCTCGTCGAGGACGAAGGAACGACAGTGGTCGAGGCGGTGAGCGAGGAGGGCGCGTCCGGGATGACCCGGGAGCTGTCGGTCGACCTGAAGCAGTATCCGTATCTGAGCTGGCGATGGAAGATCGCCGGCGTGCTCCGCAACGGCGACGTCACCAGGAAGGAAGGCGACGACTACGCGGCCCGCATCTATATCACCTTCCAGTACGACGGGAGTCGGCTGAGCCTGCTCGATAAGGCCAAGTACGAGACGATCAGGCTCCTGTATGGCCAATACCCGCCGCTTGGCGCCATCAACTACATTTGGGGCAGCAACGCGGAAGTCGGCACCGTGGTTCCGAACCCCTATACCGACCAGGTGATGATGTTCGTGATCGAGAGCGGGACCCAGTATGCCCATACATGGGTCTCTGAATCGCGGAATGTGTACGAGGATTACAAGCAGGCGTTCAACCATGAGCCCCCGCTTGTCTCGGGTGTCGCCATCATGACGGACACCGACAACACGAAGGAATCGGCCGTCGCCTACTACGGTGACATCATCTTCGGCAAGGGACCCGTGGATCTCGACTGACCCCGCGCCCTCGTGGCTCCTTCCGAACTTCAGCCCCGGCGCAGGCCCGAGCCCGATGAGCCCGCATGGTGAGAAGGTGTGGAGACGGCGGCGTATCCACGCAAAAAGAGCCGGCCCCCGTCGGAGCCGGCTCTTTTCCTTTCGCGCGGAGACTCGGGA
>JBFKNO010000286.1:0-3845 GCA_041629275.1 Nitrospiraceae bacterium | reverse complement strand
TCACGCTGGCGTGGCCGCAGTTCTGATCGTGCGGCAGAGTGTCAAAGGCCGTCAAGTCGAGGTGCAGCCAGGGAGCGTCGGGGCTGGCCTGCCACGTCAACAGGGCCTCGCCGGTGTTGGCGACGCAATACCAGAGGGCGGCGGGCGGCGGGCCGCCTTCTTGCGCCGCGAAGGTCAGGCTCGCCGGCGTCGTGTTGCCGGCGGCCAGGATCTGGATCGTGGCCGCCTCTGTCCCCGTGGCTGTCAGCCGGTGAGGAGTCTCGCGACGCGGCCCGTCATTCTTCAAATCGAGAAGCGCGGACGAATGCGACATCCAACCCGCTGCCGATCCCTGGCTGGCGGCGCTTAACGCGATCACGATGGCGAGGCCGAAGCGGACGAGGCACCGGTACGCGTGTCGTCGGACGACGTGGAAATCCCGCACGTGGCACCTCCTCCGCGAGGGTGAGCGAGAAGACAGACGGCGCCCAACCGAGCAATGTGTGTGCCACCTCACGTCATGGTGATCGTTCGGCCTGCGTGAAACTCAGCTTTCGCGAGGTTTTGCGGGGTCATGGAACGGTGGCGAGAGAGAGACGCGGATGAGCGATTCGGTGCGACCTGATAGCACCGTGTCTCACATGGCAGGTATGTCAGCGCGACGATTTTGATCGACCGCACGACGTCTTTGCACAGAGCGCAGTGACCAAAGTTGGTCCTCGTGGTCGCTCCATGCCGCGCTGAGACAATAAATGTGCGGGGAGGGCGGTGCGGGAAGAATCGGGAAAGCGTGGAGGGAAGGGGAACACGTGCGGTGTCAAGGCAGGGCTAGCCCGGGCTATTCATGGCCCTTCGTTGGGAAATCGCGAAGTCGCGTTGCGAGCCGGGCGCGCGGAGCCGCGAAGGAGGGAGGCGTACTCTCTGTGGTACGTCGACTGACTGAGCGGCGAGCCCGCCCGCCTGGCCGCTGACGGCGCGGCCAGGCTTGGCGCAGCAGCGAATTCGCGATTGCAGCAGAAGGCGTCATGAATAATCCGGGCTAGGGAGGGGGCCACCCGTGGCTGCACAAGATCGTCTCGATCTGCCATTCGAACTCGGGGAACTCGGCGGCCAGCTTCCTCGCGGTCTCGGGCGCGAGACGTAACAGGCTGCAAGGAGACACGGCCTCCACGGTGGCGGTGCGATGAGTGGTCCGAAAAATCGACACCTCACCGAAGACGTCGCCGGGCTCGAGGAAGCGCGTGAATTCCCGACGGCCGTCCTTCTCGACGAACACTCGCAGCTGCCCTTCGCGAACGAGGAACATGGGGCCTGGCTCCTCTCCTTGGAGGATGACACGCTGTCCCGCATCGAGCGCGAGCCTCTCCAGCTCGGTGATCATCAGCCGGATGGCTTCGGCCGGCGTTCTCGAGAAAGGAGAGCTGGTGCGAAGGAAATCGTGGAGTATCGTGTGCTCGAGAGATCGCTCGAGACGGGTGCGGAGCTCCGGTCTCTGCCGCAGCAGGTCGCAGAAAACGGATTTCGCGAGCTTGAATGCCTGGACATGGTCGCACGTGTGCACCGTCGCGGACCTCGTGCCGCCATAGAGCAAGGCACCCGCGCCGAAATAGTCTCCAGGCTGCAGGATCTTCAGCGTGATGTCCTCCCCCGCGGCATTCGCCTTGACCACGCGGGCGCGGCCGCCGCTCAGGACGTACAACGCGTCGGCTGTCTCGCCCGCCCGCATGATGATCGATCCATAGGGGAAAGACACGGGGACGAAGCTGTTCACCAGCAGCGCTTGCGATTCCTGCGGCAAGGCGTCGAGGAACGGTAATCGTCTGAGGACGGCGCGGGGATCGCTCATTTCAGAGTGCCTGTTTCACGCTCACGACTCGCTACGGGTTCTGGCGCAGGAGCGACCAAACGCCGGGAGATGGTGCAACGCGCCTGCCCACCCTTTCGTTGACGACTGGGTCGGGTCAGGCTGTGGACTCTACCACAGTAGGTAAAACTTGGTAAAGGACGAGGCGGGTGTGAACAGGCGCGTCAGAGAGCCGGAGAGTCAGCCATGACCCTTGCCTTCTCCTCGCCGCAGGGCTATCGTGCGGTATGCCGAGCGTGGAGGTCACCGTGAAAATGGCAGCTGTGGTGCTGGCAGTGAGCATGGTGATGATGGTCAGCTCAGTGTCCCTGGCCGCAGCCCGGGAAGACTGGGCCCTGTACCGGGAGACCGTGATCCCTCGCGAGGAAGGTCTCCTGCTCAAATACCCGTTGTTTACGCTTCGCAAGACACGCCAGGATTGCCTGCGGCGCCTGTATGGTGAGCTGTCGGACGCGTTACTGAGCAGTTTGCCGCCCCACAGAGATGTCGAGGGGATCGAAGCGAAGCAGGCGAGCCCCGCTAGCTGGGTCTATCGGATTGTGGGCTCACGGGGGACGGTTCTCTATGAGCTGCGGTTCTCCTGCCTCCCGGACACCATCGACTCGCACGAGAAGAAGGAGTGAGAAGGATGAAGTGGCCGGCCAGGGAGGGATTGCTCTTGCTCGCCGGTGTCCTCTTCGCGTTCCTCGGGTGGGTTCCCGTCGTCATCAATGCCCTGCCGAGACTCGCGGGGAGAGAACCAGGGCCTTGGCAGTGGGGATTCGAGCTCCTGCCTGAGTTTTTCGGCTCTCAAGGTGCCGATCATGCGGTGAAGAGCTGGATGATGGCCCTGGTGCCCTACCTCTTGCTGCAGGTCGGTCGTGTCGCGAATTGGTCCGTCCGAAAGTTTCGCGGGAGGGGAGGTGCACCTGGGGTGCAGGTCAAGATGCCGGATCGATTAGGTGGTTAACAGAAAACGGGTCGGGATGGGCTGGGTCATCCCGACCACATTGCTTCACTTAACTTATTGTATGATCCGGGTTACCCTGGTAGTTCCTTGTCTTCAGCATGCCCCCAGGCTATAATCGCAACATGTCATCGACCCGGACCAAAACCCGCAAATCAAAGAATGCAGGCATGCCCGCTCTGCGGCGCGCGCGCAAGTCTCGCCGGTTCACACCAATCTGGGAAGAGCTTGTCAGCATTGCGCGTTCAATCCCTGACAGCAACCTCAATAAGCTCCCAACCGATCTAGCTGAGAAGCACGATCACTATCTTCGAGGCAATGGTCTCTCTTGAGAGAGGTCTTTGCGGACACTGTCTACTGGATCGCGCTGACAAGTCGCCTGGATCAGCACCACGAGGCAGCTCTTACGTCTTCCGCGTCTCTCGGACGTGCACGCATCGTCACTACCGACTCGGTGCTAACAGAATACCTTAACGCCTTCGCCAATAGAGGCGAGGTCCTCCGTCGCGCAGCCAGCGATTCCGTAGAGGCCATCCTGGCAAACCCTTCAGTTACGGTCGTCCCACAAGCTCGAAACTCTTTTCGCGCCGGGTTTGCCCTCTACAAGGATCGACCAGACAAAGGGTACAGCCTTACAGACTGCCTGTCCATGACGGTCATGAGAACGCGACGGATCTCTCATGTGCTCACGACGGACCGGCACTTTGAGCAGGAAGGTTTCTTCCTCTTGATGGGTGCTTCGGTAAGGCGTTGAGTGGGAAAAAGGGTTGGGATGAGCTGGCCCGGGTTTCGTGGACACCTAGAAAGAAGACAGGTAGTCAGCCTCGACCTGCACATTCCCCCGCCCAAACTCCTTCCCGCGTGACCAACGCGCGACGGCGCGATCCACGAGGACGAATCCCTTCCGCGGAGGCAGCTCGACGCATATGGCCAGCTGGTCGCGAGAAATGACCCCGCGATCACCGTCGACACGCCAGCCCGTCCGCGACAGATTCCACACTCTGCCCTGGCCGACGCCGTCCGGCCCGCGGCAGGAGATGCGGCAGCTTTGAGGGG
>JBFKNO010000285.1:0-3855 GCA_041629275.1 Nitrospiraceae bacterium | reverse complement strand
CCTTGCCCCTCGCCTCGGCCTCGTAGAGGCCGACGTGGGCGATCTCTGGCTCCGTGTAGGTGCACCAAGGGATCAGCAGCGAGTTGGTGCTCGCGTAGGCCAACCCGAAGGGATGGGGGAAGAGCGCGTTCTGAATGAGGATCTGCGCCATCGCGTCGGCGGTGTGCGTGAACTTGAACGGAAAGCAGATGTCGCCCGCGGCGTAGATGCGGCGGTTCGTCGTCTGGAGCCGGTCATTGACCTTGACCCCGCTGCGCGCATCATACTCGACGCCCACGGTCTCCAGGCCCAGGCCGTCCACGTTGGGTGCCCGCCCGATGCCGACGAGAATCTCGTCCACCACGAGCTGGTTCATCTCTCCATTCATCACGTAATGGACGACCTTGTCCTGTCCGCGCAACTCGACGCGCGAGACCCTCGAATGAAACACGAAGCAGACGCCGTCGCCGGCCATCTGCCGTTGCACGATGTCGGCGGCGTCGGCGTCCTCCCGCGGGAGAATGTGATCCGTCTGCTCGAACAGGCACACGCGGCTGCCGAAGCGGGCGAATGACTGGGCCATCTCGCACCCGATCGGCCCGGCGCCGATGACCGCCAGGCGGGGAGGCAGCTCGGTGAGGCCGAAGATCGTTTCGTTCGTCAGGTAGCCCGTCTCCAGAAGGCCGGGAATCGGCGGCGCGGCGGCCCGCGCGCCGGTGCAAATCGCGGCCTTCTTGAACCGGAGCGTGCGGCCTGCGACGTCGACGGTGTCGGGTCCGGTGAACCGGCCTTCACCGATGAAGACGTCGACGCCCAGCTTGCTGTAGCGATGCGCCGAATCCGTATGACTGATCCGTGCCCGGAGCTTGCGCATGCGCGCCATAGCGGCGCCGAAGTCGTATTTCACGCCGTCGGGGATGCCGAGCCCGAACTCCTGCGCCCGCCGCACCTCCGCCCACGACCGCGATGCGCGGATGACGCCCTTGGAGGGGACACAACCCACGTTGAGGCAGTCGCCTCCCATGAGGTGCCGCTCGACCAACGCGACCTTGGCCCCGACCCCCGCCGCGATGGCGGCCGTCACCAGGCCCGCCGTGCCCGCGCCAACGACCACCAGGTTGTACCGACCATCCGGCGTCGGGTTGGTCCAGGGGCGGGGATGTACGTTGTTGAGCAGGACCCGGTTGTGCTCGTCCTCAGGGAGCAGCGTGCCCGGTCGGTGATCGAGATGTGCGTCTGGCATGGGCGTTCTCTCCTCTCATGGTTTGGTCGGAACGGGCTGCGCGCTGAAGCGGCGGTAGACGAGAGGGACCAGGGCGAGCAGTCCCAGCAGCGCGAAGGCGCCCAGCACCTGGGGGGAGGCGACCTCGCCCAGCGAATTGATCGAGCCGAGCTGGCGTCCCGCGTTCGCGTAGACGAAGCTGCCGGGGATGATGCCCAGGGAGGTCGCCGCGACGAATGTGCCGACACGGACGCGGGTGAGCCCGGAGACGAGGTTGACGAGGAAGAAGGGAAACAAGGGCACCAGCCGAAGGGTCAGGAGATAACTGAACCCGTTGCGCGCGAACCCCTCCTGGAGCGTTGCCAAACGCGCGCCGAACCTCTGCTCGACCCAGTCGCGGAGGAGATACCGGGCCGCCAGGAATCCGAGGGTCGCCCCCAGCGTGGCGGCGATGTTCACGTAGAGCATCCCGATCACGCTCCCGAAGAGGAATCCTCCCGCAAGCGTGAAGAGCGTGGCGCCGGGAAGCGACAACGAGGTCTGGAGACAGTACAGCGCGATGAACGCGATGACCGAGGCCGCGTAGTTGGCCTGGGTGAAGCTGAGCAAGGCGTCGCGGTTTGCCTTCAGCGTCTCCAGGGACACGTAGCGATGAAGGTCGAAATAGAAGAAGCCGCCGATCGCGCAGGCCACCAGGAGGAGCACGGCGACTTTTCCGATTGCGGACGGCGGCGACGCGGGCTGGGCGACGGAAGCGTTCACATTCACGGAGCTCATGGGCACACACTCCTTTGTGAGACAGTCTCGGGAGAAGACTCAACCTTACAGGCCCTTCGCCTGCGGGACGGAGGCACTGGGGAGTAGTCTCTCCTGCTCGCGAATCGTTACGTCGCGATCAAGGGTGTGCGGAGGGGGCTGAGGGGGCCCAGCCACCCCTCCTGCGGGCGGGCCCTTGGGACGCCGCCGGCCATCTCACGGGGCATGCCACGTGACGGTGTGTTGGGGGCCGACGCCGAAAAACTTCAGCGTCGGGCGCGGCAGGCCGGCCTCCTCTTTGACCTCCTCATGGATATTGCCCAGAGAGACCGAGGGCGATCCGCTCTGATCAAAGAGGCTCAGGCTGGACGGGCCGTCCGGTTGTGTGGAGAGACGAAGGTTGGGCATGTCCTGCCGCCGTGAATACAGTGACAAGCCGACGGTCTCGTGCAGGGCGCTCAGGCTCAGGCTGGCCCTGAGCCCTCCCTCGCGATCGTACAAGTTCAGCCGCGAGAGCAGGCTCGGCTCGGTCCCGAGGCTTGCCACGACACGTCCTTTGTCATCCACGACGCGGAACTCCTCGGCCGTCACGACCCGCATGAGCTTCGAGGAGAGCTGGGCGGTCGCCGGCGTCGGTGTGACGAGGGATCCGGCCACGAGACCGCCGATGAATCCTGCGAGAACCGACATCATCATGCTGAGGGCGAGGTTCGGCGACTTCACGGGTCACCTCCCTGTTGAAGAGACGAGACAGGAGCCGCATCAGGCGCGTCAGCACCTTGTAGCGTAGGCGATGGCTCGGGGCAGGTCAAGGGAGGGGGCTTACCAACCCAGCAGAATGAACCCCGCCACGACCCAATCGAAGGCCAGGCAAGCGGGAGGAAACCACAGCATTTTCACGGGAGCCCCGAGCCGATGAGGATGGTGAGTCAGGTCCCACAAACCGTGTCCGAAGTACCCGACCGCCAGCCAGACGGTGGAGACCCAGATGCCGGCCAGTGCTGTCGCGAAGACGAGCAGACAGACCACGCTTTCAACGAGAAAGACGTGTCGACGGCCATCGGAGAGCGCCGAGCCAACGTAGCCTGCCGAGATCACGGCCAAGAGTCCAGCCAGAAATTCCAGGCCGTGGTGCGACCGCACCTCTGCCACGATCGAGCAGAGCACGACGGCCAAGGTCGCGCCGATCAACGCGTGCTTGACGTATGGGGTCATCAAGGTTGTCTTGCTACTATCCTGATCGTGAAGTCATACGAAACAAAATGTCAATCGACAAAAGGAAGGGATCGTGGTGCTGACGAAAGGCCAGAGGGGTGGCCCCCGCGCCCACCAAGCAGACGGTCGATAGTCGACATCACATGGAAGAGCCACCATTTCTTGGATTGCGGCTCGGATTGCCCTATGCGCAGCACGCCGGAGCGCAGCAGGATCGCTCCTTCGCTACTCCGGTCAGGGGAAGCTGCTCGAGGACCAGGAATACCTCCCACCGATTGCCATCGGGATCTTGGAACCATAGTTTGTCCTGAAGGGCGAAGCAACAGACCGTTTCCCGCTCGACGGAGTCGAGCAGGCCCTGCTCGCGGAGGCGTGTCTCCCACAATGTCAGCTCGGCCGGAGAATCGACCTCGATGCCGAGGTGATTCACGCGACTGATAGTCTCGCCCGCTGACAACAGCGAGAAGTTCAGCGGCGGGCGGACGAGGTCGAACTTCGCGTAATCGGCGGTCTGTTTCTGCGGTGACGCGCCGAACACGCGACGATAGAATTCAACGGACCGTCTGACATCACGAACGTTGATCGAGATATGGGGTCTCATGGTGCACCTCTCTTTCTTTTCTCGCTCTTCCGCTTCTTGGGTGGGTGCATGGACCCACAAGCCCCCCTCTCCCCCGTTCCGG
>JBFKNO010000284.1:0-3882 GCA_041629275.1 Nitrospiraceae bacterium | reverse complement strand
GCGCCGAAGTTGCCGGTCACCAGCTCGCGCGGCAGGGCGAAAGACCCGCGACTGAGGATATCGTCGTTGGAGCGGAACGCCGTGACCAGCGCCGAGACGAATGGCACCAGCCAGACCACCGTGAACACCATGAGGATGGCGAACACCAGGATCCGCACCGCCGTACGTCCAGCAGTGCTGGGGCGCGTGGCAACGACGGTCGCCCCCGCCAGCGTGGAGCTTCATCCAACAACTTCCCCCTAGGCGCCGCCCCGCCGCGCCCCTTTCATCGCCCGCTCCATCTCCCGCCCTGCCTCTCGACCCTTGATCGCCTCCCGGCGGTCGTAGAACTTCTTGCCTTTGGCGACGGCGACCTCGACCTTGGCATGGCCGCGCGCCGTGAAGTAGATCCGCAACGGGACCAGCGTCAGGCCCTTTTGCTGCGTCTTGCCGACCAGCTTGGCGATCTGCTTCCTGTGCAGCAGGAGCTTGCGCGTCCGCAGGGGCTCATGATTCGCGATGTTGCCGTGGCTGTACGGGCTGATGTGGCAGTGGTGGAGAAAGATCTCCCCGCGGTCGATGCTCGCGTAACTGTCGCGCAGGTTGACCTTGCCTTCCCGCAGCGACTTCACCTCCGTGCCCCTCAGCACGATACCCGCCTCGAACTTCTCCTCGATCGCGTAGTCGTGGTAGGCCTTGCGATTGGTCGCGACGATGCGCTCGCCGCTGTCTCCCTTCTGCGCTTTCTGCTGGGCCATGGGACCGCTACTGTACCACTGCTGTCCAAAATAATCCTAACCGTCTGGTGGTGCCTGCCTTCAACCAGACACCACACCCCAGAATTACCGATGGTGCGAGGGGGCGCGCCTGTTCCTGCGAATCGCGGAGGTTCGGGCCCCGCACTTGGCGAGCAGACGGGGTCCGGCACGCCTTGCTCTGCTCTTGCAAGCAGTGCCGGAGGGCGAGGACTGTTTGAAGCTGCGTGCCCGTCAGGCCGCACGCAGCGAGTTCCACAGCCCACCGGGGACCCGTTGCTCTTCCGGATGCAACGGGTGAACGAGCCTTAGTGCGGTCGAACCGGAGCGCCTGAGCAGGAAGGCGCGCCCCCTTGCACAGACCTCATGGGTGCCGTCTGCCACCCGCCGCGGTTCACCCCTCACCCCAGCCCTCTCCCCCAAGGGGAGAGGGGGAAAAGAAAGCCGCGACAGGACCCGCGTGATCAAGAATCGAGCAAGGGACTATGAGAGAGGGGGATTACACGGCCGGCCGATCCTGCTATCATGGACCATGCCCAGACCCTTCTCGTCGGTCGCCAACGTGCTCAAAGACCTCGCCCCGCGCCTGGGGCTGGGGACCGCGCTCCTCGAGCTGCACCTCAAACAACAGTGGGAAGGGATCGTGGGGACTCAGATCGCGACGCACGCGCGACCGGGTGGCATCCGTTTCAAGAAGCTGTCCGTGCTCGTGGCGAGCTCCATCTGGGTACAGCAGCTCACCTTTCTCAAGCCGACGCTGATCCAGAGACTCAACGAGGCCGCGGGAGAGCAGGTGATCACGGACCTCGTGATACGGGTCGGGGACCTGTCGGAGGGGCAAGCGGATCGTCCCGGGCAGGATCAGGGCGATGCGGCGCCGCCCACCGCCTCACCGTCCGCGGACCAGGTGGAGGAGGCGGCCCGGCAGGCCTCGGCCATTCAGGACGACGAGCTGCGCCGCCAGCTCACGACGGTGATGGCGACGGCGCTGTCGCTGCCGAACCCTCCGCCCGAGACCCGGCACCGGTCTGGCCCTGACCGGCGCGATCGATCGGCCCGTTGAAAAGCACGCGCGAGTAGGCGGCGGTGGCCGGGGAGTCTCGTTGAACGAGCAGAGGGCCGATGCGCCCCTCCTCGATGGCCCCTTCCAGCCGGTAGGTTCCCCTCACCGCTGCCCTGAAGCCCTCGACGAGCTCGGCGTCCTGGTTCTCCAGGAAGCCGGCGAGCACCTCCGGCTCGGTCCATTGAGGGTCGGCGAAGATGTGGATCGTGATGCGCCGGTAGTTGCCCTCGGGGTCCGCCGGCGTGGTCGGCCGGATCTTCATCGGTCCGAAGTCCCGCGTCTCGCGTCCCACCTTGCGGAACCTCCGAATCAGGATCTCGATCTCGCCGTCGCTCGTCCAGGAGGGGACGTGCACCGCGACGATCGTCCCTTCCTGCGATCCGATGGAATAGGGCGGGATGGACCGGTCGGGACGGGTCAGGAACATCCCGCCGAAGATCAAGGCGAACGAGAGGGCGAAGACCCCCAAGCCCAACTTGACCACGATGTCGAGCTTTTTCTTGGGCGCTGTCGTGCGAGGACCCATCGCTCATACTTTACCAAGGGTCGTGCGGTCGGGGCCAGGCGGGGGGAGGGACAATGAAGGGGAGAGGGAGAATGAAGGAGCTCTCCAAGCGGCCCTTAGGCGCAATCCCCTTCCCCGGCCTCAGCGGTCCGGGGGGACCAACGCGCTGTTTTGGACAAGGGGGGTGACGACGATTACTGGGATTACTCGGCGGGCTCGTCCTCCGCAGCTTCGGTCGCCTCCGCCGGGGTGCCGAGGTCCACGGGCGCCTCCTCGCGTTCGGCCAGGCGCGCGACGCCCACCACGCGGTCCTCCTCCCCTTCGAGATCGAGGATGCGCACCCCCTGCGTGTTGCGGCCGGTCTCTCGAATATCGTCGACGCGGCACCGCAGCACCTTGCCCTGGGCCGCCATGATCATGATCTCGTCGTCGTCGCGGACTTGCAGGAAACTGACAGCCGGCCTGTTGCGCTCCGAGATCTTCACGCTGATAATGCCTCTTCCCCCACGCCCCTGAATCCGATACTCGGGCACCGGCGTGCGCTTGCCGTACCCGCCCTCCGTGATGGTGAGGATCGTGGTGGTCGAGTCGGGCAGGATCGTCTCCATCCCGATCACCTCGTTGCCGTCGTCCAGCGCGATCCCCCGGACGCCGTGCGCGACCCGTCCCATCGCCCGCACGTCCGACTCCTTGAACCGGATGACGATGCCCTGGCGGGTGCCCAGCAAGATCTCGCGCGAGCCGTCGGTGATCTGGACGCCGATGAGGCCATCGCCCTGGTCGAGGCTGAGCGCGATGATCCCTCCGGACCGCGGGTTGGCGTAGGCGGACAGCTCGGTTTTCTTGATGACCCCCTGCCGCGTGGCCATGACGACATACCGGTCGTCGCGGAACTCCTTGACCGGCACCGTGGCCGTGACCCGCTCCTCGCCCGAGAGGGCGAGCAGATTGGCGATGGCTTTGCCCTTGGCGGCCCGCCCGGCCTCCGGGATCTCGTGCACCTTCAGCCAATAGACCTTGCCGGTGGTGGTGAACACCAGGAGGTAGTCGTGGGTGGAGGCGGTGAAGAGGGTCTCCACGAAGTCGGTCTCGCGCACGCCCATCCCGATCTTCCCCTTGCCGCCGCGCTTCTGCGCCCGATAGAGGGTCACGGGGTTCCGCTTGATATAGCCGCCGTGCGTGATGGTGATCGCCACCTCCTCATCGGCGATCAGGTCCTCGATCGTGATCTCCGCCTCCTCCTTGACGATCTGGGTCCGGCGCTCGTCCTGATAGGCCTCCTTGACCGCCAGCAGCTCGTCTTTGATGATCTTCCGCACCAGGGCCTCGCTGCCGAGCACCGATCGCAGGTACTCCATCTTCTTGAGGGTCTCCTGGTACTCCTCCACCAGCTTGTTGCGCTCGAGCTGGGTGAGGCGCTGCAGTCGCATGTCCAGGATCGCCTGCGCCTGGACCTCCGTCAGCCGGAACTGGCTCATGAGGCCGGTCCGGGCTTCGTCCGGTGAGGCGGACCGACGGATGAGGGTGATGACCGCATCCAGATTGTCCAGGGCGATCTTGAGGCCCTCGAGGATGTGCGC
>JBFKNO010000283.1:0-3950 GCA_041629275.1 Nitrospiraceae bacterium | reverse complement strand
TCGCCGCCCATCGAAGCCGCCGCCGGCGGGACGCCCCCGCCCGGCGCTGCGGACGGCCTGAGGGACTTCGTCACTCGCCAGATTCTCGAGACGCTCACGAGCAAAATTTTCACGCCCAGGGTGGAAACGGATCTTTTGGCGCTCCGGCAGGTGTTCGTGGACTACGGCGACGCCTTGTCCCGTCGGGAGCGCACGAAGCGGCTCGCCCAGGCACGGGCGATTCTCGGCCGGCTGAAGTCCGAGACCGGTCCCGAGGCGAAGCCTTCGCCAGTCCCCCCGCGCCCTGCGCCCCGTGCCCACGACCTGTGGGACCTCCCCATCCGCTTCGCCCGAGGCGTGGGGCCGAAGCGGGCCGTCTTGATGGAGCGAGTCGGCATTGGCACGGTCGAGGACGCCTTGTGGTACCTGCCGCGACGGTACGAGGACCGCTCCGTGGTGACGCCCATCCGCCAGCTCAGGCCGGGTCAGCGTGCCACGATCTATGGCCGGGTCGCCTCTGCCAAGGTTCGACGAACGCACCGTCGAGGCATCACCGTCCTGGAGGTCCAGATCGGAGACGAGACGGGGACGCTGCCCTGCTTGTACTACAACCAGCCGTATCTGGAGACCACGTTCCAACCCGGCACCACGGTGATGGCCAGCGGCCTGGTCTCCGCAGGGCGGCGAGGGTGGATGGACCTCCGCATGGATAGCCCGCACCACGAGGTCCTGGGGGAGCATTCGGAGGCGACGCTGCACGTGGGGCGGATCGTGCCGATCTACCCGGAGACGAAGGGACTGACCTCACGGCAGATCCGCACCGTGGTGAAGGGGCTGCTCGAGGACCATGACGCCGGCCTGGCGGAGCTCATCCCGCAAGACCTCCTGTCGCGCCAGGGACTGCCGACCTTCAGGGAGGCGGTGGGCGAGGTTCATTTCCCTTCGCCCGGAACCTCCTTGGACGATCTGGATCGCGGCTCGACCCCGGCCCACCGGCGGCTCGCGTTCGAAGAGTTGTTCGTGCTCGAGGTGGCGCTGGCGGTGCGGCAGCAGTCGGTCAAGGAGGAGACGAAGGGCATTCGCTTTCGGGTCGACAGCCCGCTGCTGGCTTCGCTGCGCGGGCGACTCCCGTTCCAGCTCACGGCCGCGCAGAAGCGCGTGTGGGGGGAGATCGCGCATGACATGGCCGCCGACCGTCCCATGAACCGTCTGATCCAGGGCGATGTCGGCTGCGGAAAAACGATCGTGGCCCTGCACGCCGTCGTCGCGGCCTGCGGGTCGGGGTACCAGGCCGCCCTCATGGCGCCGACCGAGATCCTGGCCGAGCAACATTTCCTGAATGTGAAGGGCCTGCTGGAATCGCTCGGCGTGAAGGCCGTGCTGCTCAAGCATGGCCTCAGCCGGAAGGCGCGGACGCAGATGTTGGACGAGATCCGCAGCGGCACGGCCGGCGTCGTGATCGGGACACACGCGCTGATCCAAAAGGACGTGCAATTCGCGAATCTTGGATTGGCCGTGGTCGATGAGCAGCACAAGTTCGGGGTGCTCCAGCGGAAGACGTTGTTGGACAAGGGCTACCGGCCGGACGTGGTGGTCCTGACGGCGACGCCCATCCCCCGCACCCTGGCCATGACGGTCTACGGCGACCTCGACCTCTCCGTGATCGACGCCTTGCCTCCCGGGCGGAAGCCTGTCCACACCCTGCTGTTTCACGACTCCCGGCGGCGCCGAGCCTACGACCTGATCCGGACCGAGCTCAGAGCCGGACGACAAGCCTACATCGTGTACCCGCTGGTCGAGGAATCCGAAAAGAGCGATCTCCAGGCGGCGCTCCAGGGAGCGGATCGGCTAAGGGAAGAGGTCTTCCCCGAATTCGTCATCGGCCTCCTGCACGGGCGCATGAAGACCGAGGAGAAGGAACGGACGATGCGCGAATTCAAGCGTGGAGACATTCACGTGCTCGTCGCGACAACCGTGGTGGAGGTCGGCGTGGATGTGTCGAATGCCACCGTCATGCTCGTCGAGCATGCCGAGCGGTTCGGCCTCGCGCAGCTCCACCAGCTCCGCGGGCGCGTCGGCAGGGGGGCCGCCCAGTCGTACTGTGTCTTGATTACCATGGCGCGCGGTGCCGGCGGCGCAGCGGGGTCCGCGGCCGGTCTCGATCGGACGTCGCCGGCGCGCCAGCGGCTGGAGGCCCTGGTCCGGTCGTCCGACGGGTTCGTCATCGCCGAGGAAGACCTGAAGATTCGTGGACCGGGGGAATTCTTCGGGACGCGCCAGTGGGGCGTGCCGGAGTTCCGGGCGGCGAACCTCGTCCGCGACGGGGCCCTGCTCGAACGGGCGAGGCAAGACGCCTTCGCGTTGCTCGCAAGAGATCCCAAGCTGGCCGCGCCGCAGCATCGCGCTCTACGAGCGGCGATGCTCAGGCGGTGGCAGACGAAGCTGGAGCTGGGGGAGATCGGATAGCGCTGAAGGAAAAAGGCAACGCCTCTATTCTGTCATCCCTGCGAAAGCAGGGATCCATCGTCGCGCCACCACGGCGTGACAGCTGCGCGGCGATCACGCCTGGATCCCCGCTTTCGCGGGAATGACAGAAGGAACACGAGCGATGCGCCTTGCTGGTATCGACATAGGCACTCTGACCTGCCGCCTCCTGATCGCCGAGGTCACGGGCTCGGGAGATCTCCGCGAGTTGCGATCAGATCGGAAGATCCTCCGTCTCGGTGAGGGACTTGCCGAAAGCCGCAAGCTCGGCGCCCCGGCCATGGCGCGCGTGGTTGAAACCCTGAAGGAATGGAAGCGCCTCATCGGGCAGGAACAGGTGCACGGACAAACCGTGGTCGCGACCTCGGCGGTGCGCGAGGCGGCCAATGCCGGGGAGTTCTTGCGGCGCGTCGAGGTCGAGGCGGGGTGGCAGGTCCGGGTCCTCACGGGCCAGGAGGAGGCGCAACTCACATTCCTGGGTATTCGGCATGGTCTTTTCCAGCCCGTCGATAAGATCCTCGGTCTGGACATCGGCGGTGGCAGCACCGAATTCATGTTTCAGTCCTCGCAAGCGCCGCTCATCGTGCAATCCGTGCCGTTGGGTGTGGTGACGCCCACGGAGGAGCTCTTGAGCGGTGATCCTGTCAGTGCCGACCAGCTCGCGGGAGCGCGCGAGCGCATCCGATCTCACGTCGAGTCGGTCTGCGCGAAGCTTGGCGACGTGCGAAACTCCGAGTTGATCGGCACGGCCGGAGCGGTCACGACCATGGCGGCCATGGTCCAGAAGCTCGCGACCTATGAGCGCGTGCGTGTGCACAACTTCCGGTTGTCCCTCGATGCGGTCCGTGCTTTGGAGAAAGAAGTCGTTGCTCGCACCCTCGAGCAGCGTCGCCAAATGCCGGGACTCGAGCAGGGGAGGGGGGACGTGATCGCCGCGGGCGTGCTGATTCTCCGAGGGGTCATGGAGACGTTTCGATTCGACTCTTGCCTCGTCAGCGACTACGGGCTGCGCGAAGGAGTGGTGTTAGATTTGGCGGGGAGGATGGACAAGCGATAGAGCGGCTAATTCCACTTCGTCTCTTGTGGAAGAGATTTTGAGAGGATGGCCCAGGCAGCTTCGATCAACTCAGCCTGTATGGCGCTTGGTTTGCCCTCGCAGCTGCCGACGCGCGCAATCAGCTTTTTCGCCGATTCGGCTTGGTCTCGAGTGAAACGCTCCCGACTGGGCGCGAGCACCTTGCCGAGGTTGGCTCGGACGGCTTCGCCATCCTTGAGGAGAAACGCGCTCGAGTTGAGGAGCGCGGAGGCTTCGCGGGGGGAGAGGTGAAATTCCTGCTCGAACAAGCCAAGGATGAGCCGTTTCTGCTCGACGCTCATGTCGCCATCGCATTTGGCGACGGCCACCATGAGGAGTGCCGTCACGTCCATGGGGCTGTCGAGCGAGTAGACGGGATCGCCGCCGACCTTCTGCTGCCACTTCCACCTTC
>JBFKNO010000282.1:0-3959 GCA_041629275.1 Nitrospiraceae bacterium | reverse complement strand
TCCAGGGGCTTCGAGAACGCTGGATTCCCGCTTTCGCGGGAATGACAAGGGGAAGCAGAATCATTAGTCGTCATCGGTGAGTAATCGATCTACTCCCTGCTCCTCAGCCGAACGAATCCAATCCCGGAGGCGACTCTCATCCGGCGGAGACAGGTGCCGGCGGATCCGGGGATCCTCGAACAAGGCGTTCAGCGATTTCTGCAACTCGTCGATCAGGTGCCCGTCGTCCTGCTCCGACAGCCTCAGAAAATCACCCAGGAGATTTTCCTCCCGTCGCAACGCGTCGAGGTCGACGTCCCGGGCGGTGCCGTCCTGGATGGACTCCGGCCAGATGAAATTCGGCTCGCCGCCGCAGCGCTCCCGGAGCGTCGCGAGAAGATCCTCGAGCCGGCCCGGACGCGACAGCTCGCGATGGAGCGGGCCGCGTCCTGTCAGGGCCCAGCGCACGATGTTGCCCCGTCCGTTCGCTTCGCGGCGCAGGGCTTCGGTCCGGTCCTCGAGCCCGGCCAGCAAGTCCTCGAGGCGGGACAGCCCGTCGATCTCGATCGAGGCGAGATGCCATCGCACCACGTCGACGCTGACGAACTCGTAGGTGGGTGCGCCCCGTTCGTGCACGTCCACGACGTAACACCCCCGCGCACCGGTCTCCCGGGGATGCCGCCCCTGAGGATTGCCGGGGTAGACGATCAGCGGGCTCTCCGGGCGCAGGACGCGATGGGCGTGGATATGGCCCAGGGCCCAATAGTCCATGCCGGTCTTGACGAGGTCCTTGACCTCGCAGGGCGCGTAGTTGAGATGGTTCCGGTCGTTCCCCACGTTCGTATGGAGGAGCCCGATCGCCCAGGGCGCGGCGCGGTCGCGGGCGAATTGCTTCGCCAGATTGTCGGTCACTTGCTCCGAGCCGTAGCTGACCCCGTACACGCGCGCGACCTCCGCCCCCTTCTTCAAGAGCGGGCGCTGCTCGATGCGATCGGTGCCGAAGACGTGAACGTTGTCCGGCCAGGTGAAGCGGGCTTCCCATTCGGACAGGGGGTCATGATTTCCATGGCAAATGAAGACGGTGATGTTCCGCTCCGCGAGTCGGGAGAACTGCTCCCGCAGTCGAATCAGGGAGCGGAGGCTGCGGTCGGCTGCATCGTGCAGGTCGCCGGCGATGAGAAGGCAATCCGCGTCCCGCTCGATGCAGAGATCTACGATTCGCCGGAACGCCCGGAATGTGGCGTCCCGCAGCGTGTCGTGCAGATCGGGTGGGACCTCGGTCAACCCTCTGAACGGACTGTCGAGATGAAGATCGGCCGTGTGGACGAAGCGAAAAGCGGTCATCCGAGCCTTTGGTGTGAGCGGCGCCGGATGCAGGACGCAGGGTCACGCCGCGGAGATTCACCAGACGCCGCAGCCCTCCTCCAAGAATCGCTCCTGAGGCGGGGAAGCAGAGCCCCGGATGCCGTCGGCGCCGGTGCGAGGCGGCAGCGGGAGCACGACGGTTCTGAGCCGTCGTCTGCGTGAGCCGGCGACTGCGCTCGGGAGGGCCTCGATGAGCTGGAGATTGGGGGGAAGATAAACCGATAGGCTGTCGGCGTCAAGAGCCGTCAAATCTTCTCGGGGAGCCGTCTAGCGGGGAGAAGCCGTCAATCGTCAATGGTCATTGGTCAATCGTCACCCGTCGCCGACACAAACAATTGACCCGGGCCAGCAGGGTCGTGCCCTCCACCGACGGATCACCAATCACCAACGACAGCGTCCTTGTTAGAGGACCGGCACCCGGAGGATCGCCTCGTTACCCTTGTCGTTGTACGACAGGTCGGAGAAAAAGGCTTTGGCGACGAAGAGGCCCCGACCGCAGCCGTAGCCCGATCCAACCGGATTGCGCTCTCGCTTGAGCAAGGTCTTCCAGCGGAATCCTTTCCCTTCGTCCGCGATCCGGAACTCGAGCATCTTCTCGTCGCGAGCGTAAAACATGCGAATCCGCACGCGTCTCGAGCTCAGGCTGCTGTCCCGTCGCCGGTCTTCCACGAGCCGGTCATAGGCGTCGTTGGCCAAGGCATCCTGCTTGGCACGAAACGACATCTCCAGTGAGCCGTGCTCGACGGCGTTGAGCAGCAGCTCATGGAGGGCCGCCCGCAAGTGTCCCCGGCGCGGCTCGGGAATCGGAACCCCGATCGTGGACAGGATCACGTTCACGATCTGTTCGACATACGCCGGCTCGGGTTCGACGACAAGCAGGTGCTCGACACGCTCGACCCCGGGCACGGATTCCGCGTACTGGGGGATCGTCTTGAGCGTTTGGCAGACGGCGCTCCAGAGCATGTCCGCGCTCACCGGCTTATGGAGGTAGTCGGCGACGCCGGCGCGAAGCGCCTGGATGGCGGCTTCTTCGCTGGCCAGCTCCGTGATGACGATGACCGGACAGGAGGGACAGCGCGCCTTGATCTGACGCGCGAGCGTGAGGCCACTCATGTCAGGCGCATAGAGGTCGGTCACTACGACGTCCGGCATCGCGTGCTCGAAGGACGCGAGCGCGATGGTCGGGTCGTCGGCGGTGATCACGGATAGGCCGCGGCCCTGCGTCTCCGTGAACATGGAGGCGAGAGTCGCGGGGGACCTGTCAACGACCATGAGCGTTCTGACCTGCTGGACATTTGTCATGTGACACCCGTTCACGGTTCCAGGTTTGTAATTGATCGAGGACGCGAGCCATCTCTCGCTCGAGAGCTGGAAACGCCTCGCGGGCGGCCTTGAGGTCTCCCGTCTTGGCCACCTCCTCCATGTGCTTGAGCGCATCGAGCAGGCGGTCCGCGCAGACCTGCATGACGGCGCCCTTGAGACGATGCGAGCGGCGCCCTGCCTCCCCGATGTCGGCGGACTCCAGAGCGAGGCGGATCTCGTTCAGGCCCGCCCGGCCTTGGGCCAGAAACAGCTCCACCAGTTCGCAGCGCAAGTCTTCACTTCCATCCAACCGCTGTAGCACCTTGGCTAGATCACAGGCCTGGTCCTCCGGCGCACGGGCCGGCACGACCGGTGGAACCGGCTCTGAGCCCGATGACCCTCCCGCGGGAGCCGACGAACCCTCTCCCGATGCGGCTGCCGGGCTTGCGCTTGGCTGCCATTTCTCCACGGCGGACCTGAGAGCCGGCATGGTCAACGGCTTGGGAAGAAAGTCGTCCATTCCGGCAGCCAGACAGTGCTCGCGATCCTCAACCATCGCGCTGGCGGTCAAGGCAATAATCGGGACGTGAGGGGTGAGGCGTGAGGGGTGAGGGGTGGGTCGTGAGGCGGAGCTGTTTTCTTTCTCGTCCCCTGACGCCTGACGCCTCACGCCTGACGTTTCTTCCTGCCGGATGAGGCGCGTGGCCTCGAGACCGTCGATTTCCGGCATCTGGCAGTCCATGAAGACCAGGTCGTACGGGGTATTGCGCACGGCCTCCACAGCCTCGCGTCCATTCGACGCCACATCCGCCTGATACCCGAGCTTGTTGAGCATGGAAACCGCGACCGTCTGGTTCATCAGGTTGTCTTCCGCGAGGAGAATCTTGACCTCCGCTCTGATTTTGGCTTCCTTCAGGCTGTGTGCGGTGATCAGTGTCTCCCGTCCGCTCGCGGGCTCGGGCTGCCTCGCCAGGCCGTCGCCCATCACACGCCTCAGGCAGTCGAACAGCTCGGCCTGCTGCACCGGCTTCGTGAGATAGGCGGCGTAGCCGATCTCGCGTGCGGCTTTCGCATCACCGCGTGAGCCTCCCGAGGTCAAGAGGACCAGACGCGTCGAGGCGAGTATCTCGGTGGACTTGATGGCCTTGGCCAGCTCCATGCCGTTCATGCCCGGCATGTACATGTCGATCAGCACGAGATCAAACGGCTTCCCTCGCTCCTGGGCCCGGCGGAGCAGCGCGAGGGCCTCAAGCCCGTTCTTGGCCACCTCGCTGGTCATGCCCCACCCGCCGGCGTAGTGCTCGAACAACATG
>JBFKNO010000281.1:0-3962 GCA_041629275.1 Nitrospiraceae bacterium | reverse complement strand
GTCGGTGCGGGCACCGGCATGATCGCCTACGGCTTCAAAGGGGGCGTGGGGACGGCATCGCGCGTCCTCCCGGTCGAGGAGGGCGGCTTTACGGTCGGGGTCCTCGTCAACGCCAACCACGGCCGCCGGCCGGAGCTCACCGTCGCCGGCGTCCCCGTTGGTCGGCTCTACGACGAGCCTTCCCCTCGGGCAGAAGGCGTGCAGGCTCAGCCGGGTCGCCTGAGAACGAACGCCTCGGCCGCCTTGCAGGAGGGCTCCATCATCATCATCGTTGCCACCGATGCCCCCCTGGACAGTCGGCAGCTCACGAGGCTCGCCAGGCGTGCCACCATGGGGCTCGCGCGAACCGGCTCCACGTCCCGGCATGGCAGCGGAGATTTCATGTTGGCCTTTTCTACGGCCAACACCATTCCCCATTACCCTGAGCGCCCCACCTTTGCGATGACGCACCTGTCGGATAGCCATATCGATCCGGTCTTTACGGCGGCCATCGAGGCTGTCGAGGAGGCCATTCTCAATGCCTTGACCATGGCTCGCACCGTCGTCGGACGAGATGGCAGGACGGTCGAGGCGATCTCGCTCACCCGGCTCGAGGCGTTACTGCGCGAGGCCGGGAGAGCTGGGGACGGGCGCCGGGTCCGGTGAGCCAATGCCGGACACCCATTGCGCTTCTCAGGTGATGGGTGTACGAAGATGGTGCTGGAGGCCCGAGCCCGTTGCAACCGCGGAAGCAACGGGTCCCCCGGCTGAGGGCCTTGTTCAACATCCTGTCAGAGGAGTGAGCGGAGCATGGGTGACTACCAGTTAGGCGGAGGGTTAAAATTATATACCGCCTTGGAGAAAACCAAGGCCTTCACCGAGTTCCTCACGGATCGCATGATTCGGGCTCTGGAGACGCAGGACCCTGCCGAGCTTCACTACGTCCTGGCTCAGGTGGACGACTATCATTCGTATCTCTGGCGCTATTATCGGAAGCTCTGCGAGGAACGGTCCGAGCGACTCGACCCTCAGGTCTAGCGCGGTCGACCGGCGCGACGACCAGATGCGGGTTCGACCATCTCACGAGGTGTGCATCGCATGACATCGGCAACACAGACATTCGATTGTGCCGCCGCCGTTTCACAGGCCGAGGACCCCCGGGATGCCGGTCGCCAGCTCGCGCAACGCATCACAGAGACGCTGGGGACGGGGCCCATCGATCTGGCGTTCATGTTCTTCTCGGCGCACTACGCCGAGGCCGCGCCCGCGCTGTCCCAGGCGTTCCGGGACGAGCTGGACCCCCAGGTGGTCCTCGGTTGCACGGGCGAAGGCGTGATCACGGAGGATCAGGAGATTGAAGGGGGCAGGGCGGTCACCGTGTGGGCGGCTCGGCTTCCGGGGGTGCGCCTCACGCCGCTCAGGCTGTCGTCGTCCTCCGAGGACAGACCGGTGTTCGGGACGGGTTGGACCGGAGACCTCGGCAGCGCGAACGAGAGGCCGGTGTTCATTCTTCTCGCCGACCCGTTCTCGACGCCGATGAGCGAGGTCTTCTCCATGATTGCCGGGCGCTGGCCGGGCGCGACCGCGATCGGGGGGCTTGCCGGCGGCGGGCGAGATTCCGGTGAGAACCGGATGCTCCTCAACGAAGAAGTCTATGACGGGGGTCTCGTCGGGGTGGCCCTGGCCGGAGCCGTCAACATCCGCACGGTGATCTCGCAGGGGTGCCGGCCCGTCGGCGAACGATATGTCGTGACGAGGGCGGAGCACAATGTCATTCACGAGCTGGGCGGGAAGCCGGCGCTGGAACAACTCCAGAGCGTCTTCCATTCCCTGTCGCCCACGGAGCAGCGTTTGGCTCATCAAGCCCTGCACCTGGGAATCGTCATCGACGAGCACAAGAGCGACTTCGAGCGCGGCGACTTTCTGGTGCGGAACCTGATCGGCGCCGATCGAGGTGCGGGCAGTCTGGCGATCGGTGAGATCGTGCAAGAAGGGCAAACGGTTCAATTTCATGTCCGCGACGCGGACGCCGCCAGCGAGGACCTCAGCGAGCTGGTCGCACGCGACCACGCGCGCCATCGGGACAAGCCCCTGGGGGCCCTGCTCTTCAGTTGCTGCGGCCGTGGCCGCGGATTGTTCGGGCGCCCCGACCACGACGTCAGCGTCGTGAGAAAGGAGCTGGGCGGGATCCCGCTCGCGGGATTCTTCGCGCAGGGCGAAATCGGTCCGGTCGGGACGAACAATTACCTCCACGGGTATACGGCAAGCCTTGCACTGTTTTGCCGTTCCAACGAGATGAGAGCCCGTTCGGACCCCTGAGGCACGGTTGTGCTCCGTCATGCGGCCGTCCTAACACGGGTTGAGCTGATGATGAACCACCTGTTCCTACGCCCGCTCCTGTTGACCGTCACGATGTTGCTTGGCGGCCCCCACGCCGATGCGGGGCCGACGGGGAGTGAGGCCTCGCAGGAGACCGGGGCCGGCGTGACGACGTCGTCCGGGCTCCGCTACGTCGACCTCGTGGTGGGAGATGGGCGCAAGGCCGAAATCGGAGATACCGCGACGGTTCACTACACGGGCTGGCTCACCGACGGCACCGAGTTCGACAGCTCCGTGGCTCGGGGCGAGCCCTTCTCGTTCAGGGTCGGCTCGGGTATGGTCATCAAAGGCTGGGATGAGGGCGTCACCAGCATGAGAAAGGGGGGGAAGCGAAAACTCATCATCCCCCCGCACCTCGCCTACGGAGCGCGCGGCGTCGGTGAAATTATTCCACCGGACGCCACTCTCACGTTCATCGTGGAACTGCTCGATCTCCGATAAGACACGGTCAGGGGTCAGCGGTCCAATTTCTTCTTCCTATGAAACGCACGCCACTTTACGAAGCGCACGTCACGGCCGGCGCCAAGCTCGTCGACTTCGCCGGATGGGAGATGCCCATCCAGTACACAGGCGTCATCGACGAATACCAGGCGGTCCGTCAGGCGGCCGGCCTCTTCGATGTCAGCCACATGGGTCGGATTTCCATCCAGGGCTCGGATGCGATCGCCTACCTCCAGCACGTGACCACCAACGACGTCTCTGCGTTGCAGCCTCTCCAGTCACAATACTCGATGGTCTGCAACCCCGACGGTGGCATCAAAGACGACGTGTTCGTGTACAAACTGAATCCCGATGATTTTCTCCTCTGCGTGAATGCCTCCAACCGGGCCAAAGTCGCCGCCTGGTTCGACCACGAGGCGCGGAAGTTTGCGGGCGTGAAGGTCGAGGACCGCTCGGACAGCCTGGCCCAGCTGGCGCTGCAAGGCCCCCATTCTCGCGAGATCCTGATCAAGCTCGGCGTCCCGCAGGTGGAGTCCCTCAAAGCCCGCCATGGCCTTCAGACCATGCTGGGCGACCGCTCGATGCTGGTTACGAGGACGGGCTACACCGGAGAGTTGGGCTACGAATTGTATCTCCCCATATCCGATGCGCCCGCGATCTGGGCACGCCTCATGGCTCAGGGCGGGCCCGCCGGCCTGAAGCCGGCCGGGTTGGGCTCCCGAGACCTGCTGAGGCTGGAGATGGCCTATCTCCTGTACGGAAATGACATCTCGGAGGACACCACGCCCCTGGAAGCGGGGGCCGGCTGGGTCGTCAGCTTCGACAAGGGGGAATTCGTCGGCCGTGAAGCGCTGCAGCGCCAGAAGGAGCACGGGGTCCCGCGGCGTCTCGTCGCCTTCGAGCTGCTCGAAAAGGGTGTTCCCCGGCACGGCTTCAAGATTGTCACCAGCAACGGCCGGCCCGAGACGGTCGGAGAGGTGACCAGCGGCAATTTCTCGCCGCTCCTGCAACGGGGAATCGGACTGGCCTATGTCCGGACCGACGAACACCCGGATGACGGGTCCCTTGCCGTCGACATCCGCGGGAAGCGCGTCCCGGCCAAGGTGGTCAAGCCACCTTTTTACAAAAGAAGGCGTAACTAGGTAAGTGGGTAATTGGGTAAT